>JBBSPJ010000073.1:0-14297 GCA_038258905.1 Cytophagales bacterium | reverse complement strand
TAGGAAAATTGGAGCAAGCAGAAACTGTAATAGATCTTACTAAACTAAGTGATGGAATGTATTACTTACAAACCCTAGATCAGACTTTTAAGATTATTAAAAGCGAGTGAAAAATGGTGTTATTATTAATTTAAAGTTAAATATAAGTACCATTTTTCTCTCCTACGACCATTAAATAAATTAGCGGAAAATTATGCAGCCACTGAGTTTTTACTTTTTAACCAGTCTACAGCATCTTCTTTACAGGTGAATTGATCTACCATCAAACTACTCAATTGGTCTTGCGACATAATTTTCTTTACAGCAACTTTGTTAAATACATCTTCCGACATAATAGTTGCCATCCATTTAATATTAGATTTCAACGCTTTGGGAAACCAAATATCATTGGTCCAGTTTTCGTCAGCCCTTGAAATTAATTTCATATCCTTTAGGTTAGCTAACCATTTGTCAGCTCCTTTTTCATTTACTATATCTAAGCCCATTTCTAAGGCATCTCTATAAAGATTTGTTTTAATATACACAGGTTTCCAATTCATTACTACAATATTATTGGTTGCATCGAATTCAATGCTTATTACCTCAGAACTAAATACATTTTCCATAAAATCTTTCAATTATCAAATTATGGATGCAATTACAATAGAAATTAGCATTGCAAAAATCCTCAAATTTACTTTAGCTTACTGATGTAATTTTATAAGTACAAAACGTATTTTTTGGAAGGTTTAAGCTTGATTATTTCGAAGTGAAACTATCATTTATTTCCAACTTTTCAGCTATTATAGTTTTTAACTCCGGTAAATCCAACCTATTCATAGTTGGTACATCAATCCAGACTGATATTTCACCGTTTTCTTCCATAAAAATAGCTGGTAGCTTATCATTTCTTTTGTATTGCTCTTCCCACTCATCTTTATGCAAAAAGCTCATTTCAAGTGGAATTTGCTTTTTAAATGTAGCCCATTCTTTGTTGATTGAGAAAGTATCGTAAGTAATGGCGCATAAATTACATTCATAGGTCTGGGGGGAGAGTATTTTATGCATAATATCCATATAACCGGCCCAGGTGCCCGAATTTGCATTGTAAACAAAAATTAGTTTTTTATCTGTTTTCATTGATTTCTAATGTAAAAAACCTGTCAGACTTTAAAGCCTCACAGATCTAATTGCTCTTATACTACTTTGTTATTTACCAATAACCAATTACTTATAACGTATAACTTAAAACCTATAACCTATATCCAATTAATCCTTTTCCCACCAGCCTTTACTATTGATATTATCTCCACCAATTCTGCTAACAGCTTCCTGGTAATTTTCCACATTGGTAGCCTGTTCAGATTCCGGATATAAATAACGTACAGGATACCTGCCATCATTTACTGCATCGGGTCCGGCAATAACGGCAGGAATGCCTGTTCTTCTGATATTGAACCATGCTTCATGTCCTATATTGATCAGGCTTAACCATTTTTGTGTCATTATTTTGGTGATGTTATTGGCCCCATTTAATGCAATTTCCTCCCTTGAGAAATAGTCTTCAGGAACTTCCACGCCATAGTATTCGAAGCTTGCCCTCACACCATTTTCGTAATATTGCTGTGCATTGCCTGAAATATAATTTCTTTCAACAGCTTCGGCCAATGCAAATTGCACTTCGGAATATTGCATAAACTGAGCATCTGCACCATCCGG
Organism: Cytophagales bacterium; assembly: GCA_038258905.1. Taxonomy (GTDB): domain Bacteria; phylum Bacteroidota; class Bacteroidia; order Cytophagales; family Cyclobacteriaceae; genus Marivirga. The sequence goes on along the minus strand of JBBSPJ010000073.1, from coordinate 12,599 downwards.
TACATCTCTGAAGATTGACCCAATGATTGACAAATCATCCACACCAATCCCCTGTTGTTGCACGGTTTCATTAGTTTGCCCATTTTGTATCCCCTGGTAGTAAATACTATCTTCCGCTAAACCCTTAGCAACCGGCTGGTAGAGCACGCCAATTCGTGGGTCATTCCACAAAGTAAGTACTGAATCTGCTGTTTTGCTCATCACGTGTTCTACAAGTCCGCCTACAGACGAGAGGAAAAACGGAAATTGGTTAGGTGCCGATGATAAGTAAGGTAGGACTGCATTATCGGCATTGGATTCCATTAATTTACCGGAATTGGCTAAGTTGGTTAACTCAGTGAAGTCTGTCAATCTTTTACTAATCCTTAACATATACCTCACACGAAGAGAGTTGGCAAACCTTACCCATTTATCTAAATCATTATCAAACATCACATCACCATTAATTATCTGGTTGGTATTTTCCAGCGTATTGGCAGATATTTCTAATACCGCTAAAATGCCGGTTTCAGGGTCAGTATATATACTTTCTTGCGTATCGTATTTTGGTTTGTCAAACCCTTCTTCTAAGCGATTTGCTTCACTATAGGGCACATCATTCCACATGTCAGTCATTTGGGAAAACAAAAAGCAGCGCATGATATCTCCAACAGCCTCATATGCTTCATTAGAGGATGGGGAGGTCTTCATAGAGTTGATATCTGTAAGTAACCCGTTCAGTACTGCCCAGTAGGTTGAATTAGACCCTATAATGTATCTATCTAAGAAACCAAAGTCTATGGCAGCAACAAACTGCGCAAAATAATTAGACTGATCAAATCCTTGATAGTAGGTATTCTGATCTATCGCTACTGAAATAATATTGGTGAGAAGAAATTGAGGCTCCACGTTTTCCGGTGAATTAGGGTTCTCATTTATCTCTTCAAAGTTATCCGTGCAGGCAGTAATGAGTATAGCCGCTAGTAATAAAGTAAATGTATATTTAAATATTTTCATACTATCTTTCTTAAAATTGTGTCTTAATGCTGAAACCAAAGCTCCTAGTAGATGGATATGACATATCATCTACACCATATACTATATTTCTACCCTGTGAAGCATTTAATTCAGGGTCTACATGAGGGTTTTCTGTGAATAAAAGTAGGTTGCTCCCTATAAAACCAAATTTGATGCTTTGGAAGCCTATTCTCTGGCACAATTGCTTACTCAAATTGTAATAAATCCCTAATTGTCTCAATTTTATGTACGAGGCATCATAAATAGAGCTTTCTTCATTTCCTCTTGAGAAAATCGCATTGTAATAGGCATTAGCAGAAACGCTTGTAGTGTTTTCTACATAATTTGGATTCTCTTCTGTTCCGATATTAACCACTCCATCTCCAATAATTCCCTCTTCACGACCAACTAATGTTTCTTTCAAAACACCCGAAGTACTGCCTAAAGATCTGGTTCTGGAGGAAATAATGCCACCATACCTGAAGTCGAAAAGCACATTCATCACAATTTGCTTATAAGAGAATTCATTATTTAGCCCTATGGAAAAATCAGGATTATAATTACCTAAAAGGCGCAAGGTTCCGTCTGTAATAGGAGATCCATTGCTATCATAAACTGTTCTTCCATTAACTTTTTGAAATCCCGTTCCGTACATATCTCCCACAAGTCCATCCTTTTTAGCGATGTAGAATAAGGAATTAGAACCACCGGCTCCACCAAAGAAATCTGCATTACCTGTCACAAATTGATCTACTCCTTCGGGTAATTCAAGCACTTTGCTTCTGTAAGTAGAATAATTAGCAGACACTTTCCATTTAAAATTGTTTTTATTAATAGCAACACCGCTTAGAGATGCTTCCAGTCCTCTGGTCTGCACTTTTCCGCCATTTTCTAACCTGTTCGCAAAACCTGTGGTGAGCGAAATCGGTCTCCCTATTATTTGGTCGGTACTTGTATTCTGATAGACTGTAATGTCTGTTTGAATTCTATCATTAAATAACCAAAATTCTGCACCGGCCTCATAGGCAGTAAGTCTTTCAGGCCTTAAATTGAGGTTTTTTAATGTGTTTTGGTTAGTTACACGAAGCTGATCTCCATAACTTTGATTAAATGTGAAGGTATTGAGTAATTGATATGGATCAGTATCATTCCCCACGCTGGCGGCACTTGCTCTTAGCTTTGCAAAAGTGAAAATTTTCGGTAGCTCAACCATGTTGGAGAGAATATAACTTAAGCCTGCAGAATAGTAAGCGAAAGAATTATTATCTATCGGAAGTGTGCTGCTCCAGTCGTTTCGGAGCGTTACGTCAAGATATAGTGTTTTTCTAAAACCAATATTTCCTGTACCATACACACTATTGATACGCTTTTGAAAGATTTCATTATTGCCTGTTAAAGGTGCATTGGAATTAGCTAAAGTGTAAATATTGGGTAGAGATAATTGAGATGCTTCAGTAAATTTATATTTACTGGTTTGGTCGAACCTATTAGCACCCACCGATATATCATAGGTAAAATCTCCATTAATTCGATCTGAATAAGATAGTAGAAAATCAGTATTCATTTCCTGATAAAACACCTGATCCTCTCGGTAACTTCCTGTAGGATTGGCATTTGTACTTAAAGCTCTACGGAAAGCTCTGTTTTCGTTGTAAATATCAACTCCGGTTCTAACGCTTAAACGTAGTTTATCACTGAAATCGTAATTTACTGCTGCATTTCCTAGTACTCTGTGTTTATCGAAACTATTAGTGTTTTCAAAAAGAGTAAAATAAGGGTTATTAACCCATGCATAATTGTAATTGAATTGTTCAAGACCTTTCTGGCCTGCTTGCCAATAATTTTTAAGAGGCTCAAAGTTTGTCTGCCTTTGAGTCCAATTAAAGCCATATATTACATTTTCATAGCCGTAGCCTAAATTGGGTCGGTTTTTACTGCGTGTATTAATATAATTCACGTAGGTGTTTACACTTAATTTATTGGTTAACTGCTGATCGAGACTAATTGCAATACCATCCCTGTTTAAATCAGTATTTGGGAGAATCCCCTCATTACGCAAATTACTGTAGGCAAGTCTAATATTACCTTTTTCACTGCTTGAATTTACCGCAATATTGTTTTGGGAAGTAATTCCTGTCTCAAAGAAATTTCGGATGTTATCAGGTCTGGATACCCAGGGCGTAGCAACAATATCTGTTAAAGTGCCATCTGCTCTTGTTCTAGCTATAACATCACCACCACGGACCGGATTACCATTTACATCAGTAGAAGGCCCATCAAATTGTTTAATTAAAGTACCTTGATCTAATCTTGGTCCAAAACTGAAAATCCCTGCAGTTCCATCTAAAGTGCCAAGCCCTGTGTTAAAAGCAAAATCGCCAATGCCACCGCCATATTCATTTTGGTATTCTGGTAGGGTTAAAAGGGTTTCGAAAGTGAGTGAGTTACTAGTTGTAACACCTAAACCTTTTTGGGCTTTGCCTCTTTTAGTAGTAATTAAAACAACGCCATTAGCCGCCCTTGAACCATAAAGTGCCGCAGAACCTGCTCCTTTTAAAATGGAAATAGAAGCAATATTGTCGGGATCGATTTCAGCTCCTCCGTTTCCGTAATCTACTTCCTGTAATGATCCGTTATTCATTAAATTACTTGTTATTTGTTCGTTACTGATGGGTACGCCATCAACTACAAATAGCGGTTGATTAGAACCAGTTAAGGAATTTTCTCCCCTAATAATAATCCTGGAAGAGGAGCCAACGCCAGAAGATCCGTTGGTGATTTGCACGCCAGAAACTTGTCCGGCCATACTATTGACTACATTAGTCATCGGCACATCGGTCAGCTGTTTAGCATCCAGTTTACCAATAGATGATGCCAATGATTGCTTTTCCCTTTCAATACCCAATGCGGTCACCACTACCTCATTCAATTGTTGGAGATTTTCCAAAAGACTGATATCAATTATAGACCTGGCGCCTATTTCTACTGACTGCTTTTCCATCCCTATGAAGGAGAAAATTAGTGTTTTTGCATTAGAAGGTACTTTTAGTTTATAATTACCGGATAAATCGGTGGTTGTTCCCTGACTAGTGCCTCCAATCTGGACATTGACACCAGGTAAAGCCTCTCCATTTTCGGCATCTGTTACTGTTCCGCTGATTACTCTATCCTGCGCATAGGCAGTGAATAAAATCAACTGAAATAAGACAAGTATAATTATTTTCATTTTTATTGATTAGGTTAGTATTAGTTGTGTGTTTTTTCGGCAATTGCCTTTTGTGAAGTCATATCGTAATGTTTTGTAAAGAATTCATCGCACCAAAGGCATACATTCTTTAGTTCTTTGGCACGCTTTCTACCATATTCTTCAGAAATACCGATACTTTCTCCAATAGCATAAATATTTCCATTATTGAGCTTTTTCATGATTTCATGTTTACTCATTCTCTTTACAATGTCAGCTATTTTTTCTTTCCTGGCATCACCCATAGGTGTCACCGTTCCCGGGCAACATGGATTTACTTTCCATAATTGAATAGATAATTCTTGAATAATATCGGTTTGCTGTGGTTCCATAAAGCCAATAGCACCTGAATGAATGGCACAGAAATTATGATCTCCGTCTTGTTTCCAAATATCATGCTCCATGGCTCTACCTCTTGCCCAATTACCTCCTAACCACATTTCTTCATTGGCTCCGAAAAAACTATAAGTTAATTGCGTTTCGGTCTGTTTTTCTTCAGTTTTTTTGATGGTAGGCTGACCAGCTTTTAGCTTAATATCTTGCGATTCAAATAATTCAGATAGGATTTCCTTTCTTTCCCCTTGCTTTTTATGATAGCGATCTATGCTGGCAATAGAAAAATGATTAACACCTAGTTTAATCATGTTTTGTAGAATTTCTGTGGTCAGTAAATCTCCATTAAACTGTACAGCTACTTCTATATTACCTGCATATTTTTTCTGTAGCCTATCTAAAATGGCAAATAGAAGATTTTTATCTGCTAGCGGCTCACCACCACTTAAAATTAGCTTACTGAGTTTCTCAGGTAAGTTATCTACTATGGCCATGCAGTCTGACTCTGAAATTCTTTCCCCTTTCGGTCCGGAATTATTATAGCAATGGATGCATTGGTCGTTGCAGAGCTGCGTAAATGCCCAATATATTTGATGATAATTATTAAAATCTTTTATCATGGCTCAATACTTAGTGATGATCATTGCAGCTCTTTCCACCAGGGCAGCTCTTTTTTCAAGAGATAGGCTCAAAGGAAGTTGTGCCAGTCCTAAAATACGCCTAAGTATCTCTATCGACATAAATTTCATCATCAGCATATCATTAAAGGGAGCCTTTTCTTTGTAAAAATCCATGGCGGATTTTATTTGGCTATGTGGTAGTTCTGCCATGTACAAATGTGCCATACAAACACCTATCTCAAATTCAGCAACACCAAAAAAGCAAAACTCAGGATCTATTATTTTTAAACCGGATGCTGTTTTTAACCAACTTCCCGGAAAATAATCACCATGCAGTAAATGATTACCATCTGCTAAATATTGTTCACCTAATTGGGATACAGCTTTCTTTAATGCTTCATTCTCTTTCACTTTTTCACCCACTGCAGCCAGTCCGGGAAGTACGTCATCAAGATTGATTCCATTATCCTTAGCGTAGGGATAGATGAAAATATGCTCATGATTAAGTTTTCGCATGTCACGATTTGTAATAGGCTGTTGGATGCTTGAGCTCGTAAATTGGCTATGCAAGTCAGCAATAAAATGCATGATTTCCTTCAATTCAGATTCACCAATTGTATTAGCTTCTCCATATAAAAAAGAGTAATCGCTACTTTCACCTAAATCTTCCATAATCAGCAGATGATTTTCTTCATCTACCAAAAGTATGTTGGGCATTTTGCCACCTAAAGCCAGATCTTTTTTTACAATATTATAAAATTCAGCTTCTCGCAGTACTCTGTCGGCAGGGGCAGCTATTTGAGGATATTTCTCTACATACTCACGGCTTTGTTTGATAATGAAAGTGCGTGAATTAGTGAGTATACGTAGCGTGAAATTCATATTTCCTTCACCCGGAACTTCAACAGTTTGAATGGCCTCATCCGCTTTTAGAAATCCCTTTTGCTGAAGGTATTTTTGTAGTAATTCTTTATCGTTTGTAAGCTTGATCATCATTTTAAAGTAAGCTGGTTAATAATTTTTCATGGTAATTACTTACCACATCATAGCAATATTTAATAGGGTATCCTTCTCCTGTATCACAGATTAAGTATTGTTTAAACACCTTCTTTTCATTGTTTTTAATGGTATCATCTAAGTGAATCTCCATTCTTGCACATAAATTTTCTGAAATAATATCTTCTGGCGCTATAATGTAATGGCTGGCTAAAACATCAAATGGGTTAAAGCCTTCGGCTCCCTGATTGATCCATTGTTGTAACCAGGGTTTAGATTTCTCTGCAATCCACTGATTGCCTTTATTGCTTTGGGCTAACTGATCTAAATCTGATTTGGTAATCCAAACTTTATTGGAGATTTCAAAAGGGCAAAGCGTAACAGCTACATTGTGCTCAAACATGACACGAAAAGCATCATTATCTAAATCAAAATTTAAGTCACGTGCATGGTTACCCTGGTTGCCAATAGCAAAATAATCAGTAGGTTTTCTTCTTCCCGCAACTAGCACAACCTCTTCAATTTGTGAAGCTAACTCAGGATATTTTAGGATTAATAAACCTATATTAGTGGCAGGTCCTATGGCCATGATAATTAATTTTTGCTTTTTTAGTGCACTTGCCAGTGCCTCTACGGCTACATTAGTTTCAATATTTTGTAAATCCAAAGCTTCCCCGGCACCTTTATAAACCGGAATTTCCTGATCTGTAAATTCTTTGCTCATGATTTGGCAAAGGAGATGAGCATTATCTATAGGTGTATTACCAAAAACTGCACTCATACCATGTATTGTCACATTTTTAGCTCTAATTAGTTGTAAAATAGCGTATCCATCATCTACGTCACAGTAGCCTTCTCTAATGTGCCTCTTCATTCCCACTGCCAGGTCCGTATCAATCCAAACTTGTTTTTGCATTTTAGTTGATTTAATATTTTAACTTTTAAATTATTTCTTTGGTAATTAAGCTATCCCAAAAACTAATTTCATTTTTAACTCCTGTAGCTTCATCGTTTATAAATTCTGATTTGCTGGGATAAACCTTCAAATTCCCACTTTGCATAAACGCAATTTTATCACCCATCAAAATGGCTTCTTTCAAATCGTGCGTTACAAAAAGTGAGGTTATTTTAAACTCTTTTGTAAGCTTTTTAAATAAATCTTGCATTCTCTGTCGGGTGCCGGCATCTAAGCTTCCAAAAGGCTCATCCAATAATAGTAATGCAGGATTGATAATGATTGCTCTGCCAAATGAAACCCGCTGCCTTTGTCCACCCGATAGTTGGTGCGGCATTTTATCTGACTGTGATTCTAGCTCCAAACTATGGATCATGGTTTTTACCTTCTCTTGTATTTCCGTTTCAGGTAGTTTTTTCAATCTCAAGCCAAAAGCGATATTTTCAAATACATTAAGGTGAGGAAACAATAGGTCCTCCTGGTACAAATAAACTATTTTCCTGTTTTTTGGACTTTGGTCTGCCACTTTTCCGCCATTAAGAATCACTTCTCCGGCATCAGGAGAGAGCAGGCCTCCAATAATTTTGAGCATGGTAGTTTTGCCACAACCTGATTTACCTAAAATGCTGAGTGTTTGGTGAGCTGCCAATGTGAAATTGAGTTCCTTCACCACTTTTTCGCTACCAAAGCTTTTAATAATATTGTTTACTTCTAAAAACATTAAATTAATTTATTGAAAACATACTTTTTGTTAAGATAAAGCAATACTACAGGAGGGAAAATAAGTAAGCAGCAACTTAGAGCTCCATAATAGAAATTGGCTTCTTTTATAAATAAGAATACTTTGATGGTTAAAGTTTGTACTTTCCCCACACCAATAATAGAAGTGAGTCCGTATTCAAACCAGGAGATTAAAAAGGTTTGAAAAAAGCATATCAATAGCATACCTTTCGCTATCGGAAATAGCATTTTTACATAGGTTTGAAGCGTATTACCCCCTAAAGTAGCAACTAAATCTTCTAAATTTCGGGTGCGCTCATTCCAGAAACTGCTGAAAAATATCAACGCATAAGGAAAAGTAATCATGAATTGGGCTACGATTATTCCGGTAATATTGCCAAATAAGCCCATTTTTAAGAAAAAATAACTTAAACAGGCTGCAAATACGACAGGTGCTAAAATGTAAGGGAAATAGGTAAGTAAAGTGAGTGCTTTCTTTTTAGGATGGTAAGCTACCGATCTACTAATAAAAAAACCACTTAATGTAGAAACAGTGGCTACAGACAATGATATACTAACAGAAATAAAGAAGCTACTGAAGATACCGGTATCAGAACTCAAAATCTTTAGCCAGTTTTTAAGCCCAAAATAGGAGGGAAGTATTTCAGGAAAGCGCCATTCGGATGACATAGATAGTAAAACCATGTAAACGAAAGGAAACAATATTAACAAAACTAATAGGGTCAATATGTAGGGTTTCCAATTAAATTTCATGGAGTGTTTTGTTTTTACGTGTGAAGATGAAACTCACAATCAGAGTGACCACGATAGTATAAAAAATGGCAACAGCATACCCTTCCGATATTTTATTAAGATCATATTGCTTTATTTCCCTCACTATTAAAACAGAAAGCATTTGAGGTGATTCCTGACCTAGAATTAAAGGGATTTCGTAGGCTCCTAATAAGAAAATAAAGTAGAGTGCTATTAAATTCCAGGTTTTGCGTAAAATAACTGGCAAGCTTACTTTCCAAAGCACTTCTTTTGAAGACGCTCCTAATGAGTGCGCCAACTCCGATAGTTTATCTAGCCTTTCATTTTTATATACATTTAGAAAAAGCAATACAAAAAACGGCATTACCACGGTGATAAAAGTAATTATGATGCCAATAGCGAGTTGATCATTCACTAAATCAGGAAAATACCTTGCTTCATTAATCCAACCTAAATTGTAGACTATTCTAGAGAAAAACCCTGCTTTAGTAAATAGTTGAAAAGTGAAAAAGGCAGCAACTACTCCAGGAATAGCCAATGGCAAGTAAATCATATAGGAAAGAAATTTCTTCTCAAACTCTTTTCTAAAATGGAGAGCAAGCCATAAAGCTATACTTACAGAAATCACTACTGATATGCCTGCTACCAAGGCACTGTATCCGAACGACTTAAATACTTCACCTGATGCAATTACAGTCTCCCAATATTGCAAAGTAAAGCCTGTATTTAATACGCCTACCACACCAAAGCTATATAATAAAGCATAGATGAAAGCTGCTCCGAAGGGCACAACGCCTATCAATACAAAGAAAATAAGGCCAATATGTGAGAAATTATTTTTCAATTACCTGCTTTCTAAAGTCTTCGTATAATCTAATCATATATTCAGGAGCCGGCTCAGAAATTGCTTTCTCAGATAACTCATCTAAAGAGGCCCCATATTCTCTATTTAAAGTTGCTTCAAATTTATCCTTCCATTCCAGGGGTAATTTTTCCACACTTAATACAGGGTTTGAATCCATACCTGTAGGGTCAGCTTTTTTTAATTGTGCTTCCGGCGAAATAAGAAAATTGATCACTACCATAGCCGCAGCTTTGTGAGCCGAATTGTAGCTTATTCCCAAATAGTTAGCATTTTTGATGGTGCCATTTTCCCATGCATAAGCTTTAGTGCTTTTGGGAAATAAACCTGATCTCACTTTTGCCTCAATACCTCCTTCACTAAAACCATAAGAGACATTAATTTCACCATTAGCAAACATCTGGTCCATTTTGGAATGTTCTTTTGGGAAGGTTGTTCCTTCTTTCCAAAAATACTTTTTATGAGTATTGATGAATTCCCATAATTCTGAGGATAACTTTTGGTACTTATCTTCATCAAAAACTCCGTTAAGCCCTGTTGGTGAACCTGATAATTCAGCTAAAAAGCTCTTTAATAGAGTCATTCCAGTAAAATCATTAGAAATTGTGAAGGTACCGGGGTTATCTTTCACATATTTTGCCAGACTGTTTAAATCTTTTGGAGGATTAGGTGCGCGATCAGCATCATGAATAAGAGCAAACTGGCTAATACCCCATGGGCTTTCCAAGTCATCTATTGGCTGCTGGAAATCGGTATTTATAAATTTATTTTCAAAGTCGATATATTGTGAATTGGGTAATTGCTTTACAAAAGGCCCCCATAACCCTTCGATTTTTCTTAGTTGAAAGAAGGTTTCTCCGTTTATCCAAACCATGTCAGCCTGGCCAATTCTTACATTAGCTTGCTTTTCACCCATAATTAACTGCACAATTTCGGGCCCTTGTCCACCAATGATGTTTAATTTAATTCCATGTCTTTCTTTTAACTCAGAATTCACATAATTATTGATATAATCATTGATATCGGGGTCTCCCTGCCACATCATAAAGTTGACGGTTTGACCTTTCGCAGATTTTTCAATTTCTGACCAGCTTAATTCGTTTATATCGATAGAATTTTCAGAAACCTTCTCAGTACAAAGGGTGAACAAGAATATTATCACAAAGCATAGTAATGATACTTTTATGGATTGCATAAAATTTATTAAATTAATTAGAATGATTAAATGATAGCCTATTTGCTATAAAAGAATGGTTCTATAAGAATTGTGGGGGTGCTCTAAAAGGAGCACCAGGAAGGGGTACTAAAGATTGAAAATTGAATGACTTTTTAAGGTTTACAAGAATTTTAGCACTTAAAATCAGTTGAACAATCTTAGAAATTGATTTAAAAGCATGATTATTTTTAACTAATAGTTTTAAATCGTGAATTGTATTAATATCTCTGATTTTCTCTAATATATTTGTAGATGGAGCTGCAGACTCACAATAATTAACCAAAGCCTTAAATAATTTACCACTTTGCCAGGGAAGTGATGCAAATGAAGATTTATAAAATTGACTTTTATTAATTCCTATTAAATAGGTTCCACCTCTTAAGTTAGGACCTATTACACTTTCACCATTCTGGAGTTTTTCAGCAATGTTTGTCCAGTCTAATTGATTAATTTCCGGACTATCATTACCTATAGAAATAATGAATTCATAACCTAAATCAAACACTTCCTGATAGGCATTTGCCAATTTTTCCCCAAAAGTATTTCCTATTTGGTTAGCCTGATGGTAATGAAAGAATGGAAGACCAGTGGATTTAAGTGTTTCTCGTGTTTCAGAAATAAGAGAGGAACTAATATTCTCATTTATCGAATTCCCCGAATTAGAAAATTTCTTAAATCTTGCTTCCTTTTTGGCTTCTAAGCTAAAAAAAATGATCGCTATTTTCTTATCTCTTTTCACTATTGGCAATTTTACTACCTTTTGATTGATTGGTTTGTCCTATTTACGACCCTTCTTCTATTTTGGATTGATTTATTTTAAATATATATATTAATGTGAACTATAACAGATAATAATGACAATAATAGTTTAGTGCCTTAATTGTTTATTGCATTTTAATAATTTAAAGTTATAAGTTTAATAACAGTGTGTTGTAAGCTAAACTAATTGATGAACTCAAAAAAATGGACATAAAAAAAGCCGTGTTTTTACACGGCTTTTAAAATTATGGTTGTAGAAGTATTTTTAATAAACTACAGGCTCTTTCTTATCTTTTTTCAAGTTGATTAAGTAAGTAGCATTAATGCTAAAAATTCTGTTTTTAGCACCTGTGTCATAAGTAAATGTATTGCCACCTCCCAAGTCTTCAGAAAATTCGTTAGAAGCTTTTATAATTCCGAAATGGTAACCTACTCCTAATTTCACTACTTTTTCATCATTAAATGTATACTCAAAATCTGCTTTCAATAATAAACCGCCGTCAAAGAAGAAATATGGTTTTGTCTCATCAGCATCTCTCATACTTAAAATATCTCTATCTATTTCAGTATCATTTTCAGATTTACCTGAAAAAGCATAACCTCCATAAAAACCACCACCAAGCGTTAAAAATAATTCTTTATAGATATCAGTTCTAAAATTAAAGATCATTGGAACCTGTACATAATCTAAAGTTACTGTTTCTTGTTCAGCTTTGTAACCAGCTCCTGAATAGAACAAGCCAATTTGAAATACAAAGTTATCTGTAGCTCCTGTTTCAGAATAAATACCTGCATTAATTCTTGAAAAACTTTGTAGCTCAGGATAAATGCTTTGATCATTAATTTTTGTGAAAACCATTTTAGGTGAATTCATTCCTATCTGTAAACCAATTCTGGAAACTTTTTTAGGAGATACGGGAGCCTGGGCAAAAGTTAATGAAGTAATACCCATGCATAGCGCTAATACTAGTAATGCTTTTTCATTTTTTTTACTTTAATATTTTAATCTATTTCTTTACGAGGGGCAATATTAGAGAAAATATCTATACTAATTGTAACAAACGTAAGGTTTGAGTGTAATTAATATATTTTAACAGGTTAGTTGGACAAAATTATAAGTTTAT
>JBBSPJ010000072.1:0-14311 GCA_038258905.1 Cytophagales bacterium | reverse complement strand
TCTGATTATACCAGGAAGTTAAACGGACCTGTGATAGTAAATTTCGAAAGTTTAAAAACTGATATAGTTCCAGAGAACTTTAATCTTAAAAATGTTCCTGTGGCCTACATGTTAGAAGGGAGTTTTACTTCAGCTTACCAAAACAGGCTGAAACCAGAAGCCAGATCTGCAAAACAACTTTCACAAACCAGTAAAATCAACTCCATTTTTGTTGCCTCGGATGGTGATTTGGTATTAAGTGAAATGAATAAAGAGAATGGCACTCCGTTCCCTTTAGGGGTAGATCCATATGCACAACACCCTGTTCCTTTTGCTAATGATCAATTACTGCTAAATACAATTAATTATATGTTGGATGATGATGGTTTGATTTTATCTAAAAGCAAAGAATTTAAATTAAGGCCTTTGGATAAGGTGAAACTAAGCGAGAAAAAACTGTTGATTCAATTATTGAATGTAGCTTTGCCGATATTATTGATATTGTTCTTTGGTATAACAAGGCACTATTGGAGAAAAAGAAAATATGCAAAATTCAATGGTTAAATCTCAAAAAAATAAAAATACTATCCTGCTGATTGTATTGGTTTTGTTGATAGGTGCCACATTTTGGGCATTTCAGTACAATCCCTACTTACAAAAATCTACCACTTTCAATAAAAACCTTTTCGCAGTTGAAAATGCTCAAACACAGCTAACCGCTTTGTATATGGAATCTGCTAAAGTGAGTAATAAATTAGAGAAAAAAGGAGATAAGTGGACAGTAAATAACCGATTTAAATTGGACCCTTCTATGCAGCAGGTTATGATGGCACTTATGGAGAAAATTGAAATCCAACGAGAAATAACAGGTGATGAAGCGGAAAGCATAAAGCAAAATGTGCTGGATTCGGGTATACAGGTTCAATATTACATAGAAGGCACTTTACGAAATGAATTTATAGTGGGTGGTAGCCCAGAAGCTATTAAGTCATATTTTGTACAAGGGGATAAAGTATATAGCATGCAACTACCGGGTTATCAAAGCTATGTAGCCGGTATTTTTGAAGTAAAGGAAAATGATTGGCGCGACAGAACCCTTTTTAATGGTACTTGGCAGGATATTGTAAGGTTAAAAATTGCTCAACCAGATGAAGATACCATCAGCCTAAATTATGAAAAAGGATTGTTAAGATGGTCACATGCGGAAGCCGATAGCTCAAAAGTGATGGATTACGCAGAGCAATTCAATTATTTTTATGTAGATCAATATTTAACTGCTGATAATATGGTTTTTGATTATAAAGCCGATTTTAAATTAAAATCTACAGTAATTATCCAAGCATTGGATGCTACTAAAAACCTTGAATTGAAATTCTACCAAGTTCCCGACTTCAATGCAATCCTTGTTAATTTTAGTGAGGACGAATGGGGAGCTATCCCAATTGCACGGGCGGAGAGATTTTTTGTATCTAATAAACAGTTAAAGAAATAAGAAATTATTCTTTTGATTAACATTCAAGTTTGATATTTCTGCGGTTATAAATCTGCGAGAACTTTCCACTGGAGGAGATTATAGGGGTTGTTATTCGTGGGTATTCCAGTCAAAGTCTGATCAGTCTCTGGCTTGGAGAGGAGGTGTTGGTGGGAAAAATGAGGCCTTGTTTTTTTAAGAAAAATCTCATAAAAATAGCAAGCCATAAATATATTATATTGTATAATTTAGGATAAAGTATAGATTTGCAAATTAATTTTTAACTTTGTTTGTAATAATAATATTTACAGCAAAATATAGTCTTGTGGAACTAACCATAAAACCAACAGCTAAAATAACTAAGAAATGAAATTTATTGTATCCTCATCCGCACTACTCAAACAAATTTCAGCCATAAACGGGGTAATTACTACCAATCCTGTGGTGCCAATTTTGGAGAATTTTTTGTTTGAAATTCAAGACGGCTTATTAACCATCACAGCTTCAGACTTGCAAACCTCCATGATTACTGAAATAGAGGTGGAATCTTCTGAAAACGGAAACATAGCAGTTCCTGCTCGTATTTTGATGGATACTTTAAAGAATTTGCCGGAGCAGCCCATCACAATCTCTATAGATGTAGAAACTTATAATATTGAAATCAGCTCTGATAACGGACGTTACAAATTAGCAGGTGAAAACGCTACTGATTTCCCTAAAGTACAAGAAGTTTCTAATCCAGATACGATTGATATTTCTGCTGATGTGCTATCAACAGCAATAAATCACACTATTTATGCTACAAGCAATGATGAGTTAAGACCTGCAATGGGTGGTGTATATGTGAAATTTGATGAAACCAATACCACCTTTGTGGCCACTGATGGAAACAGATTAATCCGTTACAGAAGGGTAGATATCGCTTCGGATGCAGGAACAGGAATTATTATTCCTCGTAAGGCACTTTCTCTTTTGAAAAATTGCCTTCCAGCTGAAAATGTAAATGTGGCTGTTGAGTTTAATATGTCTAACGCTTATTTCAAATTCAATAATATTAAAATGATTTGCCGTTTGGTAGATGAGCGTTTTCCTGACTATGAAAACGTAATCCCTGCTGAGAGTAATATCAAATTGACTATTAACCGTCAGGAGTTTATGTCTTCTTTGCGTAGGATCAGTATTTACGCTAATAAAACCACACACCAGGTGAGATTGAAAATTGCTGGAAGCGAGCTTCAAATATTTGCAGAAGATTTAGATTTCTCTAACGAGGCGAATGAAATTTTAGCATGTGAGCACCAGGGGGAGGACATAGAGATTGGATTCAACGCTAAGTTCTTAGTTGAAATGTTAAATAACTTAAGCAGCAAAGAAATAAGCATTGACATGTCAGCACCTAACAAGGCAGGTTTGCTTTTCCCATCTGATATGGATGAGAACGAAGATATTCTATTGCTGGTAATGCCGGTGATGTTGAATAATTATGTTTAAAACTGAGCAATATCTTCAATAAATAGAATGCCACAACATTTTAGAAGTGGAAGGTGTTTGTTGCTTTAGTAAATAATTTTAAAAAAAAAAGTAAAAAATATTGGGTAAGTGTAGTTTTTTGTTTACATTGTCGTTTAAGAAACCAAAGCAAACAAAGAGTCCTCATTAACGAATAATAAATGCTAGCTAATCATATTTCATTTTGACGCTTTTTTAGATATTGGTTTTAAACATTTAATTAATTTTAAATTTTAAAGTAAATATTATGAAAAAAATAGTTAGTGCATTAGTAGCTTATGTAGCAATTTTCGGCTTCAATACCGCAGTTTCATCAAATAAAGCAAGTGGTACAGTTGAAAATAGTGCTCTGAGAGTGTTAGATTACACATGGAAATGTGTAGGCTCTGGTGGAACTTGCGGGGATACAATCGTAGTTAAACCACCAAAAGAAATATTACAATTTTAGGATCGTTAAGGGCAGCTGATTTCGAGCTGCCTTTTTTAATTTAAATTATATTGTAATGGAAATAGCTAAATTTGCATTTGTAATTTTGCTCATAGGACTTACTTCTTGTAATACAAAAAAAGTAATGACTGAAGAGCAATACTTTACCAAGTCAGCTTACGAGGTAGATCTGATTAACTCTCATGATGTTGATTTTAAATTGAATAATGAGACTTCTTTAACTACATCATTTTTAAAAGAGTTAGAAATGGACGATGGCTCGTTATCATTAGTTTATCTTAATGAACAAATACCTGCTATTTATTTTTATGACATTAATACACAGCAATTAATTAAAGAAGTGCTATTACAAAAAGAGGGGCCTGATGCCGTTGGCAGTCCAACAGGCCTTTTTGTACAATCAATGGATTCAATATATGTAATTTCCTCGTCCTATTACAAAGTAACATTGGTTAATGGAAATGGTGAAGCTCAAAGATCTTATCGACTTATTGAAGGTGTAAAACCAAATGATAATACTGGCATGCTCAGACCTTTTACTATCTCACCTCCGGTAGTCATTAATAAGAAAATGTACTTCAATGTTGCTCCTGATAGAGATGTGTACGATAAGAGTTATTATCAAGGTAAAGTGAATTTGGTTTTGGATTTAGAAACAGGTGAGTTTAGATATTTTAACAATTATCCAAGTGAATTTGAAGGGGGTGTTTGGGGCGTAGCTTCTGTTAGCTTCTCTAGTACTTATTCTGAACCTAAAAATCAGTTTGTTTATTCTTTTGCAATTTGTGACAGTCTCTATGTTTATGATGTAGTTAGAAGAGACATGAAGGGCTATTTATCTCAGACCTCTACTAAGAAAAAAGATCAAGAGCCCATGAAGAAACCCACTAATCAACATGATTTGGAATACGCTTTGCAAGCCACCTATTATGATGGCATAATATATGATAAATATAGAAGCGTATACTATAGGGTTGTTCGTCAGCCATTAGAATTGCAAGCAAATGAAACCCCAAATTTTTATGACTTTCATAGAAAACCCATTTCAGTGATTATCTTAAATGAAGAACTACAAAAAATTGGAGAGACTCAATTGGAGAATGATATTTATCAATCCTCTATGTATTTTCTGACCAAGGATGGACTCTTTATTTCTAAAGGAAATCCAAACAACCCTAATCTTAAAGAGGAGGAAGCGAGTTTTACTTGCTTCAAGTTGAGAGAATTAGAGAAAAATAATTAGTTAGATGTCCAAGTATTATATTTTTATATTAGTTTTGATCTTAATCTTATCGAGCATTTCTTGCGGATTGCCTGTACCAGAGTATCATAGAAAGTTAAGTGAAGCTTCGATGTATAAAAATCCTAATCAAAACTTAGATTCTTTTGATCATGTGGTAATAGTTCCTATTCAAGGGTGTAATTATTGCGTTGAGGCTACCACAATGTTTTTGAAAAGAAATATAGCAAATAATAATATCCTCTTTATTGTAGTTGCCAAAAACAAATCAGAATTGGTAAATCTAATCTCTCCTGAGAGTACTGAAAGGGCTAATTTTTTATTAGATGATCAATTATTGTCATCTAAGTATGGTTTAGTTAAACTATATCCCGTGCTCTACAGTAAAAAGCAAGGCCAGTATTTTGATACCAGAGTTGAAATCAATGCAGATAATGTGGAAATAGTTTTAGGAGATATTAATTAACTGTAGAACTGTTTGAGATTAATAGATTATGATAAAAGGAAGTTTAGAAGGATTTTTGGACAACTATATTGTGAAAGATATTGCTAAATTAGAAAATCCAAAAACGAGGCTCGTAGTCTTAAAAGATATCAGTTCTGGTTCAGATTATATTTTGAAGCTGAGTAATATTGATCATGCAAATGTAAAAAGCTATATAAATAATTTTAAAGATGTAAAGGGATTAAGTCATCCCAACTTCATATTTCATAAGAACGCAGTGAAATTGGAAGATATGCATTTTGATTACAATGTTGCTGAAATTTTAGAATATGCGAATTCAGGAACATTAATAGATTATTTGAAATCTGACATAATGTATAGCCAAGTAATTGAAGCATTTAAGCAAGCATTTACCGGCTTGAATTTTTTACACGAGAGAAATATACTGCATAGAGATATTAAAGCAACTAATTTATTTGTACATCAATTGGATGAGAAAATAGTAGTAAAGGTAGGTGATTTAGAATTCTGGAAAGACCATGAAAATATCTCAAATAGAATTACGCCAGAATATATGGCGCCTGAAGTAGAATTATACACAGATTATACCTTGCAATCTGATTTTTGGGCTATTGGAGTGATGTTGTATGAACTTTTTGTGGGAAAGTATCCATTCGGTTCTCGTTTGGAAGGTGTTGACGTTGAAACAATTCGTGAAAATGGAAGGAAGTCTCTCATCTTAGTTAAAAGTAAAATCCCACCTCCATTTGATGAAATTGTTAGATGTTGCTTGCAAGTAAACACAAATAAGAGGCCTGAATCCATCAAAGAGCTTTTAAAAATACTGGAAAGCATGCAGGTCATATAATTTATTTTCTCACCTCATTTTATACTAACTAAAATACCTCTCAGGAAGGACAATAGATTTAATATCTACGTCTGATATGGATGAAAATGAAGATATTCTATTACTGGTGATGCCTGTGATGTTGAATAATTACGTTTAAGTAATTTTAATTTTTAGGCCATTTTTAATGCCTATGATTTAATTAAGTAGCACTCAGAATTTTCTTAGTGTTATTTTTTTGACATATATCAGGCTCTTTTCAGTTTAAAAATAACAGTGGTGCCTGTTTGTGCATCACTAATAATATCAATTTTTCCTTTAAGTTTTTTCACGAACTCAAGTACAATGGAAAAACCCAATCCGCTCCCTTTCTCATTTTCAGTCCCTGCGCTGCTTGTTAGATGCTTTTCCTCTAGAACCTTTTGAATGGAGGTATGAGTCATACCGACACCATTATCCTGTATTTTAATTTTTACAAAGTTGTTTTCCAGTTCCGCTTCTAACTTGATATACACACCTTTTTTTGTAAACTTAACTGCATTAGAAATTATATTTCTGAAGATAGTCAATGAAGCATTTTCATCGGCTAATACATAAACCTCTTCATCAATAAAATTAACAACTTTTATATTTTTCTCATTCAGTTGGTAATTAAATAGATCAATGGCTTTATCTGAAATTTTACGAACTGAAAGTTTTTCGTTATTTAAATTGAAATCTCCTTTGAGACTAAATCTCTAGGAAAGTAATTGATTGGTAAGTAAGGATAAATTTTGAACTGATTGTGTTAAATAATCGAAATATTGGATTTTACTGCTTTCATTTTTCTCCCTTTCCATTAATTTTAGCATGGCTCCTATATTTCCGATGGGTCCTTTTAAATCATGTGCAATAATGCCAAAAAGCTTGTCTTTACTATTATTCGCATTAATTAGAGTCCGTTTAACTCTGTACAAATTAAATGATAAAAATAGAGAAATGAATAAGAATAGTACAATTAAGATTCCAATAGTATATTGCAATTTAATAAGCTCCTTTTGGGCAAGCAGTTCCTTTTCCTTTTTGGAATTTTGAAACATTAAATCTTCATTTTCCTTTATTTTATTCCCAACCTCATATTTGGTTTTTATTTCTTCTAATTGCCGGGTTCTTTGCGAAGTAATTAAAGAATCTTTTTGTGCACTAAACCTTTGCTGGTATTCATATGCTTTTTTATAATTGCCTTGCTTTTCTAAGTTAAATGCTATTAGTCTGTATATTTCATGTTTATCTCGGGTCTCTGAAGTTTCATTCATTAGTTTTAATGAGTTCTCATAATAATGCATTGCACTATCATACGATTTTAACTGAGAATAAATTTTACCCATAGTAAAATAACTGAAAATTAATACTGATTTAAAGTCATGTTTCTTTTGTAATTTTTTAGCCTCATGAAGGATTTGTAAAGCTTCTTGATATTCACCTAACTCCAAATAAGCTTCTGCTATATTCGATAAGTTAATAGATCTTGCAAATGTATTACTCAGCTGCTCATTGAGCTCTAATGATTTTTTATAATTAATTATGGCTGATTGAAAGTCACCTTTATAAAAATATATAACTCCCAGATATTCAAAATTACCAGCTATGTTGGAGGAATCTTTCGACTGAATTGCAACCTCCAACATGTCTTTATATATAATTTGAGCATCATTATATTTCTCAGCGCTCACGTAAATGCCTGCTAAAATATTGGAAGCAATAATAAGGTTGGAAGTATCCTTGAACTCAGTAAATATTTCAATACTTGTCAAAATTTGTTTTATAGAATTCACATTATCTGTCATGCGCCATAGTGTGTGTGCTATGCCGGAATAAGCTTTGCCTTCGTATAACCTATCTTGATTTTGAACTGCAATTTTCTTTAACTTCTGATAATAAATATGGGCTTCTGTATAATTCCCTATGGCATAAAGTGCCTCAGAGTAATTTAAATAGAAATCCATTCGTTGCACTTCAGAATTGAAGTCAATTTGCTTAGCCTCATTTTCTGAGTAGTTCTGAACAGCACATAAATAATTTTCAGCGTGCAAACATGAATCACCTTTCTGTACTGGCGAAGAAGACTGATTGACTTCGTAGCCAAAAAGCATGGAAAAATATACAATAACTACGTTTAAAAGAATGATCACAAAAGCCTGGCTGTTTACGATTCGTAAATTAGTCTATTATGATTAAATATGGTAAGTAATTCGAAATTTTTACAGTCAGATATCCGTATTTTAAAATAAGGGTTCAAAGGGTCTAATAGTTTTAATTTTTTTACGTATCAAATTAGAAACGTTTGTTTTTTTCTATCTTTATTTTTTCAACTAAAACCTCAAAGCATCCACGTTAACTGTTTTATGCTAGCAAAAGTACTGTTTATTTGAGTTGCTTTCTGATTTCAAATTGATTTAAAATATTCATTTTTAACTTTAAGTTAACAAAAATGAAAAATGTATTAATTGCTTTCCCCCTTTTATTCATTGTTTTTACTGCTTGCGAGCAAGAGCAATTAGTTCAGGAAGAGAATTTAGTGCCTGATGATTGGTCTTTTATAGCGGAAGGCGTTATGAAGCCTATTGTTTTATCCCGAGAGTGTCTGGATATGGATTCTTTATTGGACGAAATAGTAAAAGAGCTCCATGAAATTGATTATTCTGAATATGAAACTGGGGCACGCTATAATGATGAACTAGGTTTTTACAATGGCGTTGATATTCTTATTAGTGAAGAGGAAGTGACCTTGACTCCAATTGAGGGCGAGAACCCACCTATAACTGCCGATGACAACGAAGACTGTGGAGGAAAGGCCGGAGATTGTTGGAAATCTTGCGGGACTTCCTCATCAGAGTCTGGTACAAAAGCTCTTGCAGAGCAGGCATCTGATGATTTAAAGCCTAAACTATCAGGTGGAAAATGCATGGATATTCGTATAAAGAGAAATACATTTTCTGCTCCAGTTTGTAGTCGAGTGATTTCCTGCTAGTATTTTTGCATTAATTTTGTTTTTATTTTGAAAGCTATTATCTTTGAGTTCATGAATTTCACGCACAACACATATTATTACTATTATCATCTGGCCTTTAAAGGAATCGGAAATGGTAGTGTTATGCATATTTTGTAAGAACATATTTAAATAAAAATATACCAGGAGCCCGATTCTAAAAGAGTCGGGCTTTTTTTTTACCCTCCGAAGCCCAACAGGGCGAAGGAGGGTGAAAAAAGATTTAAACTTTAATACTGAAAATTAATTATTAATATAATGAATCAAATTTACGAAAATTACACAGCAGAAGATCAAGACGTCTGGAAAATTCTATTCGGCAGGCAGTTTCAAAATATTAAGAAAGTAGCTACTACTTCATTTGTAGAAGGGATAGACCTTATCTATTTCACAGATAAAAACATTCCTAATTTTGTGGAAACCAATAAACACTTAAAAGAATTAACTGGCTGGCAGGTGGCTGCAGTACCAGGGATTGTTGATGACGATAAATTTTTCGAGCTTTTAAGTAATAAAATTTTTCCGGCTACTACCTGGTTGAGAACCCGCGAGCAATTAGACTACCTGGAAGAGCCTGATATGTTCCACGATGTATTCGGACATATTCCTTTGTTGGCCAACCAGCCATTTGTCGATTTTCTTCAAGGACTAGCTAAAATAGGCTTAAAGCATATCGATAATGAATGGGCTATCCATTTATTAAGCAGAATTTACTGGTTTACTATCGAGTTTGGCCTTATAAGAGAAGAAGGAGAACTTAAAATCTATGGTGCAGGCATTATTTCATCTCCCGGAGAAACCAAGTTTTCTTTAAGCGATGAGCCTGAGCATTTTGCTTATGATGTAGAAGCTATTATTGATAGCACCTACAGAAAGGATACTTTTCAAACTAAGTACTTCATCATTGATAGCTACGAGCAGCTATATGGTTCATTACCATTAATTGAAGAAATACTTGAAAAAAGAGTAAAAGAGCAGGCTGTTAAATAGAGAAAAATCCTAAGTTTACATAATGAATATTCCGGGTTGTGTTACTCAGTTCTCCCCGCCCAGGTTTGTGTCTCACGAACCTGTGTTATAGGATTTTTGAGTATGCTATGATAGGATATTTCATTTCTCAATTAACTCTAATGAACGTAACCATTATAAAATACAATGCAGGTAATATAAAATCAGTATTACTAGCATTAAAAAGATTAGGAGTAGAGGGTGTTTTAACGGATGACCCTGCAGAAATATTAGCGGCAGACAAAGTGATTTTTCCAGGTCAGGGAGAAGCTAAATCTGCCATGCGTTATCTCAAAGAAAGAGAACTAGATGAAGTAATTAAATCCATAGAAAAGCCCTTTTTAGGTATTTGCTTAGGTTTACAGTTGCTTTGCCAGCACTCTGAGGAAGGAGACACTCCTTGTTTAGGTATTTTTGACAGTGTAGTGAAGAAATTTCCGGACCAATTAAAAGTGCCTCATATGGGCTGGAATACTTTGAGTAATTCAGGCGACAAAATATTTGAGACAGTTCAATTTCCGGCTTATTTCTATTTTGTACATAGTTATTATGCAACGCTTTCAGAACAAACTATTTCCCATACCGACTATATGTTGGAGTTTAGCACAGTGCTGAAAAAAGATAATTATTATGCCATTCAGCCACATCCCGAAAAAAGTGCAGGTGCAGGCGAATTATTTCTTAAGAATTTTTTATTTAACATATAACATATTTTATTCTTTCAAATTGAGAGAACAGCTTTTTTATTCAATTAAAAGAAAACATGCATATAATACCGGCAATTGATATCATAGATGGCAAATGTGTTCGCTTAACCAAAGGCGATTATAACCAAAAGACGGAATACAATAGCAACCCACTAGAAGTGGCTCAAAGTTTTGAAAAAGCAGGCATTAAAAGATTACATCTGGTAGATTTAGATGGAGCCAAAGCAAAAAAAGTGATTAATTTAGCTGTATTGAAAGCTATTACAGAAAACACAGACTTGCAGGTAGATTTTGGTGGAGGCGTACAAAGTACTGACGATATTGAAGCCGTGTTTAGAGCGGGAGCTCAACAAGTAACGGGAGGTAGTGTTGCCGTGAAAAATGAAGGGCTTTTTACCGAGTGGATTGAAGAGTTTGGAGGAGATAAAATCATTTTAGGAGCAGATGTAAAAGATAGGAATATTGCCATTCACGGCTGGCAAGAAAGTGCCGACTGGCATATTTTTGATTTCCTGGAACATTATCTGAAGAAAGGTATCACCTATGTTATTTGCACGGATGTGTCTAAAGATGGAGTTTTACAAGGTACGTCTAACGAATTGTACGCAGAAATAATGGAAAAATTCCCACAAATTAAACTGATAGCGAGTGGGGGAGTAAGCAGTATTGCTGATCTGGATTTATTGAAGGAGATGAATATTTATGGAGCCATTGTAGGGAAGGCTATTTATGAAAAAAGGATTAGCCTTGAAGAATTAAAAGACTTTGTATAGCCTTCAATTTATATCTAAGTCAGGAAATATTCGTAAATTATGACATTAACTTTAATTGGGATGAAAATAATTAACGTAGATAACGATATTTTAGGAGGTATTCCGGTTTTTAATGGTACACGAGTTCCCGTTAAAAACCTATTTGATTACCTTGAAACTGGAGAAAGTATTGATGAATTTTTATCTGATTTCCCATCTGTTAAAAAAGAACAGGTGCTTAAAATATTTGAGTATTCCCAAAAAATATTAGAAAACTCAACTGATATGTTCAATGAAAATATTATTGGATGAATGCGTAACACGTAAGATTAAATCTCATTTAAATAAACACAAAGTTTTTACTGTATTTGAAATGGGGTGGAGTGGCTTAAAAAATGGCACATTAATAGGAAACGCAATAAATGAATCATTTGATATTCTTTTAACAATTGATAAAAACATCTCTTATCAGCAAAACATGAAAAATTACAATATTGCTATTGTAATTTTAGATGTAGAAAATAGTAAAATTGAATACATAATTGAATTATTATCTGATTTCAAAAACAATATTAATTCTTATCAAAAACAATATTCTTATTTAATTAAGAGTAAATAAACAGCTTAAATTTTTATGCTTACAAAAAGAATAATTCCTTGCTTAGATATTAAAAATGGTAGGACTGTAAAAGGGATTAATTTCCTGGAATTGCGTGATGCAGGTGACCCAGTAGAGTTGGCCAAAATTTATGCCGAGCAGGGAGCTGACGAACTGGTATTTTTAGATATCACAGCTACTAATGAAAAGCGTAAAACGCTGGTAGAGCTAGTCGAAAAAGTAGCTGAAGCAATCAATATCCCTTTTACTGTTGGTGGAGGAATAAGCACAGTAGAGGATGTTTCTATTCTCCTTAATGCCGGAGCTGATAAAGTATCCATTAACTCTGCAGCCGTAAGAAACCCGCAAATTATCAAAGAAATGGCTGATGAGTTTGGCTCTCAGTGTATTGTAGTAGCGGTGGATTCCCGAAGAGTAGGGGATAAGAATCTCGTACATACTCATGGCGGCTCAAAACCTACAGAATGGGAAACTGAAAAGTGGATTTTGAAAGCGGTTGAACTGGGTGCGGGAGAAATTCTGTTAACATCTATGGATCATGATGGTACTAAATCAGGTTTTGCAGATGAATTGTTAGCCAATATTTCCACTTTGGTGAATGTGCCTATTATTGCTTCCGGTGGAGCAGGGAATATGGAACATTTTTTTAATACCTTTACCATCGGTAAATCAGATGCTGCTTTAGCAGCCAGTATTTTTCACTTTAAAGAAATTGGCGTGCCAGAGTTAAAGGCTTATCTGCACGCTAAGAATATTGCCATAAGAATCTGATTTTTTATCAACAAAAATAGAATTAAAATTTATATAGAAATGGAGAAACCTAATTTTTCAAAAGGTGAAAATGGCTTATTGCCAGCAATCATACAAGATGAAGTAACTGGCAAGGTATTGATGTTGGGTTACATGAATGAGGAAGCCTTAGAAAAAACCAATGAAATAGGTAAAGTTACTTTCTTTAGCAGAAGCAAGAACAGATTGTGGATGAAAGGAGAAAGCTCAGAAAATTATTTACATGTAAGAAGCATTTCACTTGATTGTGATCAGGATGCAATATTGATTAAAGCAAAGCCTGATGGGCCTACCTGCCATACCGGGGCAGATACCTGCTGGAATGAAACCAATGAAGGGATAGGGTTTCTTAATCAGCTAGAGAGTGTGATAGAAGGCCGTAGAAGTGGCGATAAGGAAAAGTCCTACGTAAAGAGCTTGTTCGATAGCGGCATTAATAAAATGGCGCAAAAAGTAGGAGAGGAGGCAGTAGAGGTAGTTATAGAAGCCAAAGATGATAATGATGATTTATTTCTTAATGAATCAGCTGATTTGCTTTTTCACTATCTTATACTTTTGCAGGCTAAAGGCTACAAACTACAAGATGTTGTTAAACTATTAGAAGGAAGGCATCGTTAAAAAAGTAAAATTTTTTATGCGATACCTTACCGTTTTTTTAGTGCTCATTCTTTTTACCTCTTGTTCCAAAGAAGAAACCAATCCATGTACAGCCAAATTTGCATGTGCGGAAGCTGTAACGTTAAGTGTTGAGGTCTTTGACCTGAACGGAGAACCGGTAATTCTCGACAATTACTATACTTTTATTGATCAAAGGAACAGGTTTGACTTTACCGACTCATCTTACAACCTGGGAGAGGGTGTATATGTAATAGCCACGGATAATCAAAAGCCCCAGATCGATTTCAACGGAACTAATGTGGTCTTTGTTGGCGAGTTGAATGGGGTGAATGTGATAGAGCAACCGTTTATATTAGGTAAAGATTGCTGCCATATTAATTTAGTGCAAGGTGAAACAACCATACAAATCGAATTATGATTAAATCACTGCTAGTATTTTTCGTTTTTATATCTCTGGCAGCCACCTGCCAGAACACTGATAATAGTGCTGCTAAAGAAGATAATCCTTGTGACCCTGACATCATGTGTACGATGGATTTCAGGGTGGTGAATCTTACTATCATCAATGGTGAAGGAAAACCTGTGATTTTAGATGATTTTTATACTGAATTTGAGGATTTTACTTTTAAAACGCAGAGAGATGATTATCAAATGCAAGAAGGATTATACCCTGTAGTAAATGATGGTGATATGTACAGATTGAGCTTTAAAGGAAATTCGGCTGTTTTCATTGGTATAAAAAATGGGAAGAAAATTCTTTCGCATAGATTAAAGGTGGGGAAAGATTGCTGCCATGTGGTTTTGATGGAGGGTGAAGAGGAGATTGTTATTGATTTGAAAAATTAATTTAC
>JBBSPJ010000071.1:0-14432 GCA_038258905.1 Cytophagales bacterium | reverse complement strand
TTTATCTACAAAACCATCAATTGATGTTTTAGTGTAAAATTCGATGAACGGTTATAAAATAAATATCAATGGTAATATATTGGTAATAAATATTTCAACCATTAGCAAAATGCTTTTTAGTTTAAATAATAAAGTGTTTAAGCCGTATCACCCGGTATAGGAAATCCCTTGCAGGTCTTCAATTTGTCAACTGATCCTAATTATCAGTAAATAAATTATGTTGATTTTGATTTTATTGTTGTGGTTAATTTTTTGTAGCATCCCGATTGCCATTAATTTGTATATTTGTTGCAGATGAAAAAACTATACGTCATAGCTGGATGTAACGGATCAGGTTAAACAACAGCTTCCTATACAATTCTACCAGAAATACTTGACTGCAAGGAGTTTGTAAATGCAGACGAAATTGCACGTGGAATTTCACCTTTTCAGCCTGAAAAAGTTGTAATAGAGGCAGGCAGAATGATGTTGAGAAAATTAATAGCTTGTTGGAATCAGCGGAAAGTTTTGCATTCGAAACCACACTGTCGACAAGGAGCTACGTAAAGTTTGTGGAAAGAGCCAAACAGCTAGGCTATCAAGTAACATGTCTATTTTTTTGGCTTGATTCTGAAGAATTGGCTATTTCAAGAGTAGCCACCAGAGTAAAAGAAGGAGGGCACAATATTCCGGAGGAAGTGATTAGAAGAAGATATAAAGGTGGGCTGAGGAACTTTTTTAATCTATTTCTTCCGATAGTGGACAATTGGTTATTTGTAAATAACTCTGGCGATAGTTATGAAATTATAGCAGAAGGTTCATTGAATGAAATTACCATGAACAATGTTTTGCAATGGAAAGAGTTAAAGGAAAAATATTATGGGAACTAAAGAGCAATTAAAAGAAGAACGCGATAAAATTGTTAAAGGGCTTGAAGAGACTTACAGAAAGCTTGTAGAATTTAAAAAGCAGAAGAAAAGTCCAATGATTGTACTTCGAGAGGGCAAAATTACAGCTGTAGACCCTAATGATGTACTACCCACAATATTGTATAAACGTAATGCGGGCTGAATTGATTAACTCCAAATTATCTACTCTTAAGAAACCTTGAGGTGGACGGAAATTTAAGTACTCCAAAATTCCGTACTACGCTAAAACTTTCCGCTCTATTTATCACTATGTCCCCTAACTTTATCCATTAGAGATTTTTGGGTGAGGTAAATAGCTGGATTTAAATCAAACCCAGCTTCATTTAATGCTTTCGCTGTCCAAACATTAGAATTATTGAAAGCGGTATATTTCTCATTAGAGGCAAAAAAATGGCTATTTGAATAAAATCCCGGCCCTTGAGGTATAAATTTATTCTCTTGATCTTTTTTAAATTGATCCTGTAAGAACCGACATAAATTGATATAATTTTCTCTACTAATTTCAAGTGCTATTATTTCATCAACTAATGGCTTTATGTAAAGCATTTGGTTAAATGCTTTTAAGTGCAGTGTACTAGCTGTAGGCCATACCGCAGCTTTTGTGGCATACCAAAAATTAAAGCTTTTGTTTTGATAGTAGTCAGTATCGCCCCTTCCTATTAATAGATGATCATATTGATTATAAGGATATTCAGAAGGCCATGAAGATTCTGCGATACAATCATTAGGAATAATTAAACTTGCATGCCATCCCTAACTTACCACATAAATTGTTATTACTTTAATTGAATTTTTATGTAATTCCTGACTATTACACTTATACAACTCAAAAGTTAGAAAAAGAATAAACAAAGAAATTTTCTTCATATCTGATTTAGTGATTGAATTGAATAGATTTTAGTTTAATAGAGTTTACTTAGCTCGTTATTAATATAATTTAATCAGATAGAATTACCTATGAATTATTAAAACAAATTAATCCTTTAGCTAGATTCTCTTTCAAGTTTCAATTATTCACTTTAATTTTCCGTTACAATAGTAAAAGTTTATGCAAGAGGAAAAAATAATCATTATTGGAGCAGGGATTTCAGGTTTGGTAGCGGCTATAGAATTGGAAAAAGCTGGTTTTAAACCTACCATTCTAGAGTCTTCCAATAGAGTGGGTGGTAGGGTAAAGACAGATAATTATAATGGCTTTTTGTTAGATCATGGCTTTCAAGTATTATTAACAGCCTATCCTGAAGCAAAGAAATACCTCGATTATGATGCCCTTGATTTACAATATTTCAATCCTGGAGCAATTATTTGTAGTAATGATAAATCCTATCGTATTAGTGACCCTTTACGCCAACCAAGTACGATATTTGACATGGCTTTTTCACCTATTGGTACATTTTCAGATAAATTAAAGATATTTCAATGGAATAGATCTCTTAAAAAATTAAGTGTAGAGGAAATTTTTGCAAAACAAGAGATATCATCTATTGAATTTTTGAAAGATTATGGATTTAGTGATGAAATTATTAATCAGTTTTTCAAACCTTTTTTTGGTGGTATTTTTTTGGAAAATGATTTAAACACCTCCAGTAGAATGCTGGAGTTTGTATTTAAGATGTTTGGAGAGGGGCATGCTGCATTACCTGCTCAAGGCATGCAGGCCATTCCGCAAATGCTAGTTGACCAGCTTTCGCAAACAGATATACAATTTGATAAGTTGGTAGAAAAGGTAGATCCTAAAAAGGTTTTCTTATCAAAGGGTGAAGTCATTGAAGCTGATGTTATAATAATTGCTACTCAGCCAGATAGGTTATTACCACAATTATCTGGACAATTTGAAGGGTATCAATCTGTCGTAAATTTGTATTTTGAATCCGATAAAAATCCGATAAATAAATCTTTAATTAGTTTGGTTCCCGATGAAGAATATTTGATTAACAATTTTTGCATAGTAAATAATACAGCCAAAAGTTACGCTCCAAAAGATAAGTTTTTATTTTCTGTTTCAGTTAATGATAGTAAGGATTATGAACCTAAAACGCTAAGCAATAAGGTGGTAAATGAGTTGAGAACATTATATCCTTCTTTAATAGATGCTGAAATTAAGTTTCTTAAGCAATTTAATATTGATCGGGCACTACCTAAAATTAATGATTTTCAATACAGTTTGAAGCCCTCAAATACAAAAGTGCAGGAAGGTATTTATTTGGCTGGTGATTATTTATTAAATGGTTCTATCAATGCAGCCATGCTTTCAGGAAGAATAGCAGCACATGCTATTTATGAGGATTTGAGGGGTAAGGGATTTAAGAACTAAGTTAAAATTTTATTTTTGCTTACCCATTGCAGCCCAATATAGGCCTCCATAAAGGTGTTGAATAAATACAGGGTTTTTAAAGCTATCTTCCATGTGCCCTAAAGCTGTATAGAATGACCTGCCGCCATCATAATACTGGTACCATGCTATGGGATGGTTTTCTCCCATGCCAGTAGTTTCTTCCCAGCTAAATTCTGGTTCATAGCTGTTTTCATCAACTGACATTAAAATTTTTATATTATCTGACAAATTCTTGAAAACATACCATTCATCAGTCCAAAGCCATTTTTCATCCAAATGGAAAGTACTTGGATGTTGTCTATTTATATTATGAATCACGGCACTTTGAACATAAGGGTGCGATTGAAAACTTCCTCCTACTAAGCCCACAAACCAGGGCCAATTATTATGAGTGGCAGAAGCAGCATGCACTCCCATAAATCCCTTACCACCTAAAATGAACTTCTTAAAAGCAATTTTCTGATCCTTATTTAATATCTCACCACTTGTATTTAGAAATATTACTACATCAAATTGTTGTAAAGATTCGGTATTGAAGATATTAGCGTCTTCAGTCCATACCATGTTAAATAAATGGGCCTCAGATAATTCTTTAAAAGCTTTTACACCTTCTAAAATTGAATCGTGACGATATTCCTCCGTTTTTGTGAAAAGTAAAGTCTTAAATTGAGGTTTTTGAGCGTTAAGCACGCAAGTAATTAAAAATAATGAAATAGTTAAGACAAGTATTTTCATAGATTGAATGATAAGTTCCTGAAATTTAAACTAACTTAATTGAATTTGGAAACCATTATTTTTAAATAAATAAAGCTTCACAGTCATTTTTAAGTATTCCTTCTGTTAAAATTGTATCTCTCCAGGATTTACTTAATACCTCAGAGGCTCTCAAATTAATTTGCTTACCATGCTTCGCAGCAAAGGGAATATCAGCACCGTACACTACTTGTCCAATGCCAGCCCAGATAATGGCAGACATGCACATAGGGCATGGCTCTACTGTACTATAAAGAATTAAATCTTCTTCATCATTATAATCTAATTGAGCTAATTTTTTTAGTGCATTAATTTCTGCATGTGCTGATACGCCATCGTGAATAGTGGTATTGTAAGCTCCAATAAATTGTCCTTCTGCATCAACTATTACTGCTCCGAATGGTGTTTTACTTTCTTTAGCCAATTCAATAGCCATCTTCATCCAAAATTCATGTGTCTCATGCATACCTTAACAATTATAGTCTTATATCAAATATATGATATATTCTCTTAAGAATTTAGTAACTTTAATTCTTAAATATTATCAATAACATCTATGAAAATAAACAAACTTTTTACACTACTTTTTGTAGTTCCATTTCTATTTTTCTCTTGCGATACCAAAGATAAAGCAGGGCAAAATGATTTGTCAAGGATCAACGAAGAGGTTTTAAATAATAGTGAAGCTTATGATAACTTGAAAAAGTTAACTACTGATATCGGTCATAGATTGACGGGTTCAGGAAATGGTAAGCAAGCAGAACAGTACACCTATGATTTATTAAAATCTTATGGTTTTGAAAATGTACAATTTCATGAATTTGAAGTGGAAGCATGGTCAAGAGATACGGTGGGGCTAGCCATTAATGGTGAAAATGTGCCAGAAGTAGTTTCTTTGGGTCAATCTCCTGTTGATGCAGACGTGGAAGCACAATTAGTAGATATAGGTAATGGTTTACGTGCTGATTTTGAAACTCATAAGGATAAAGTAAAAGATAAAATCGCCTTGGTGTATATTGGGATTTTGCCTGATAGTGAAGAAGGGTTAAATAATATCCACCGTTCTGAAAAAACTGCCTTGGCAATAGAATATGGTGCAAAAGGTATTATTATTATTAACCAGGTGAAAGGTGGCGTTCTGCTAACTGGAACAGCTTCAGTAACCGGAAAATTAATTGAGATTCCTGCAGTTTGCACTTCTTATGAAGTAGGCATGGATCTTAAATCAAAACTTGCAGATGGCAACTCCATTGAGGCAAGAATTGATATGGAAAATAAAAGTGAAATGATTAAATCACGAAACGTAATTGCTACCTTACCAGGCACTGATTTTCCTGATCAAAATATATTAGTAGGTGGACATTTAGACAGCTGGGATCTAGCGACCGGTGCCATTGATAATGGAATAGGAATTGCTGCCATTCTGGATATGGCTCGTACTTTTAAAAAGCTCAATATTCAACCGAAAAGAAACATTCAATTTGTAATGTTCATGGGGGAGGAGCAAGGGTTATTAGGTTCAAAAGCCCTTGTTAGCAAATTAAAAGAAAGTAATGATCTTCAAAATGTTCGCTATATGATGAATATTGATATGAGTGGGAATCCAAAGGGCTATAATGCTTCCGGAAGATCAGAGTCAATGGAATTATTCACTGAAATTGGAGAAAGAATTAAGGCGGTGGATAGCACATATCAAAATGAAAATACTAATCGTGCGGGCTTACATAGTGATCACCAATCATTTATGATGGAGGGTGTGCCTGTAGTAGGTTTAGTAGGTAACCTGGAAAGAAAAGTTTACGACTATTACCATTCTAATGGTGATGACTTTGACCTAGTGAATGAAGTTCATTTAAAAAACACAGTAAGATTTGGCTCTATGTTTTTATGGGAATTAGCAAACACAGAAAATTTACCTGCTAAAAATCAAAACTTCGAAGAGACCAAACAGTTTTTAATTGAACAGGGGCTAAGAGAAGAGTTAGAATTAGGAAATGAATGGAAGTGGGGCGAATAATAATAAAAATAAAATTAATAATAAGTAAAATAAAATAATATGGCAGAATTTGAATTTGATGGGGATAAAGCAAAAGAATCCTTTCAAAAAATAGTAAAGAATATACGAGTTATAGTAATTGTAGTAGTGGTTTTAGTGGCCATTATAAGCACTTTCTTTCAAGTAGGGGCAGAAGAAGTTGGCGTAGTCACCAGACTAGGAAAATATAACAGAACAGTAGAACCTGGCCTAAATTTCAAAATCCCATTTGCTGAAAAAGTTACTAAAGTGGCAGTTGAAAGACAGCAAAAACAAGAATTCGGTTTTAGAACAACAAGCTCTGGAATACAATCCACTTACTCTAAAAGTGGAACTGAAGATGAGTCTTTAATGCTAACGGGCGATTTAAATTTAGCAGAAGTAGAATGGGTTGTACAGTATCGAATTGATCAACCTTATAATTACCTTTTTAAAGTTAGGGATCCTGAAACTACCTTAAGAGATATATCTGAATCAGGTATGAGACAAATAGTAGGTGATAGAACGGTGAATGAGGTTTTAACAGTAGGTAGAGCAGAAATTGCGGGTAAGCTGAAAGTTTTAATTCAGGAGATATCCAACGAGTACGAACTAGGTCTTCGTATAGAACAGGTAGTTTTGCAAGATGTAACTCCTCCCGGTCCGGTAAGAGCTGCATTTAATGCAGTAAACGAAGCGCAACAGGAAAAAGAAACATTAATTAACCAGGCTAAATCGGAATATAATAAAGTAATTCCTAAAGCTGCAGGTCAAGCAGAAGAAACCATTCAAAAAGCAGAGGGTTATGCTACTGCTCGTGTAAATAATGCACAGGGTGATGTAGCCAGGTTTACTCAGCTATATACTGAGTATGCAAAAGCACCACAGGTAACCAAAACCAGAATATACCTGGAAACAATGCAAGAAGTGATTCCTAAGCTGGGAGATAAAATTATTATGGATGAACAGGGTAGCAATGTATTACCATTATTGCAAATGAACTCTCAATCAATAAAAGCCAATAAATAAAGCTATTCCAAGAAATTAAAATAATTATGAAAAAAAGTACAATAACAATACTGATAGCTGCTGTAGTATTACTCATAGTAATAGCACAGGGCTTTTATGTAGTAAATGAATACGAACAAGTGGTAATCACTCAGTTCGGGAAGCCAGTGGGTGATCCCATTACTGAAGCCGGAATACAGTTTAAAATTCCGTTTATACAGACGGCAAATTTCTTTGAGAAGCGCTATTTAGAATGGGATGGAGCTCCCAATCAAATACCTACTAAGGATAAGAAATTTATTTTTGTAGATACCTATGCCAGATGGCAAATAACGGATCCACTGCAATTTTATAAACGTTTAACAAATGAAAGAGGAGCACAATCTCGATTAGATGATATATTGGACGGTGAGACTAGAGATTTCATTGCTAAAAATTATTTAGAAGAGACTGTTAGAACGAGTAATAGAACTCCGATCTCTAGTGGTGCTATAAGTGATATAGTAGAAGATAGTTTAGTGCAAATTTATGTAGGACGTGATAGTATTCAGGAATACATTCAAAGATCTGCCAGCTTACAGGCTCAGGATTTAGGAATTGCCATACTAGACTTTAGATTTAAAAGAATCAATTACGTGGAAGAAGTACAAACTCAGGTGTATGAGAGAATGAAAAGTGAAAGATTCAGGATTGCAGATAAGTTTAGATCTGAAGGTCAGGGGGAAGCATCTCGGATAAACGGTGAAAAGGAAAGAGAACTACAAACTATTCAATCAGAAGCTTTTAAAAAGGCGGAAGAAATTAAGGGTAAAGCGGATGCTGCAGCTGCAGCTATTTATTCCAATGCCTATGATAGAAATAACCAGTCAAGAGAACTGTACAATTTCCTTATGTCTATGGAAACCTTCCAGAAGACATTTAGTGAGGAAACCACAGTGATACTTTCTACCGATAGTGAGTTGTATAAATATTTGAAAAGCAGTAAATAATATTTAGCAATTTAATGTGTATTTTAAAGCCATTCAGTTTCTTCTGAGTGGCTTTTTTTATTACAATTTTTTTAGTGCTAAGAATATGAAGTATTACATTGAAAAGGCTTGCACGTGCTGAATAACTATTAAGGAAAATCATTACCTAGGAATAATTAAGGGTTATTTTTTGAGAGTAAACTGATTTTAAGCAAGCCATATTTATAGAGGAAGTGCCGAAGTATTCTTCCATAAATATTGAAAAAAGCGCAAAAAAAAAGTTTGAATAATAAATTATCCAAACTTAGTTTTCCCTATAAACTATACTTTACTAATCAATCAAAAAAAGAATGATTGAATTTAGCTAATTAATTTTACTTTGATGGCGTTTAATCCTTTTTGACCCATTTCGGTTTCAAAAGTTACCTTATCGTTTTCATGTACATTGTCAATTAAGCCATTAACATGCACAAATACGCTATCCTGAGTTTCATGATCTTTGATAAAGCCATAACCTTTTGATTCGTTGAAGAAGGTTATAGTACCTTTTCTTATAGCATCTGCTGGATCTGGTGCCTCTTGTTTGGCCACACCTATTTGGATATCTTCAGCTTTGATGTTTTTCTTCTTTTTAGTAGGATCTGGTGGGGTATCCGAAATATTACCAAATTCATCAACATAGGCCATCATTTCATCAATGCCTTTACCTTTATCTGAATTGGCTTTTCTCTCTTCTTTCTTCTGTTCCTTGTCCTGCTTCTTCTTTTGCTTTTTCTTTTCTTTTTCTTTTTTATTAAATGTTTCTTGTGATCTACCCATAATGTGATTTGAATGAATTAAAATGTTAATGGAGCACTAAATTTGTATCGGCCGGCTGATAAAATCATACAGAATAAATTGATTTCTATAGAACTCCAACAACAAAGGTAATTAAAAACTAGTAACAATCAATCATTCTAATTCAGCTATTCGACTAAAAATCTAACAATAACACAAAAATAAAAATTCAATTCGTAACAATTTAGAAAATAGAATATTCTGTTTCAGTGGTGAATTTTTCTAAAAAGTACATCCCTCTATTGGAATTTCCTTGTTTATTAAGTCTGGGACTCCATACCGAAATGGCATATTTACCCGGGTGAACTGCTACAATGCCACCACCAACACCACTTTTACCAGGTAAACCTATTTTAAAAGAAAAATCTCCTGCCTGATCATAAAACCCACATAATTGCATTATTGCATTAATCCTCTTGGTTTTACTTGCTGAAATAATTCTTTCCTTGGTATAAGGGTTTTTACCATCATTAGCCAAAAATAAAAATGAAATAGCTAATTCCTTGCAGGTCATTTCAATGGAACACAAGCTAAAATAAAAATCCATTACCACATTGAGATCATTGTCAATGTTTTCATAATACTTCATCAAATTTATTAATGAGGTATTGATATAACTCATAGATTTTTCTGATTCTGCAATATCATAGGAATAATCCAACTTATCATTCCCTGAGGCTTTTCTTACAAAATCTAAAAATTCTGCCTTAGGATTATCTAAATAGCTTACTAATACATCACAAACCACCAAAGCACCTGCATTTAACATGGGGTTTCTTGGGATCCCCTGATCACGCTCTAAGGTTAACAGTGAATTGAATGAAGTACCTGAGGGCTCTACACCTACGCGCTTCCAGAGTTTCTCATTCTCTTGCTTGTAAGCCATTGCTAAAGAAAATACTTTGGCAATACTTTGTATGGAAAATTTCTCATCGGAATCTCCTAAAAATGAATGCTCACCATCAATGGTTGCTAAATGAGCCCCAAACTTATTAGGATCTACCTTTCCTAGCTCAGGAATATAATTGGCAACTTTACCTGTTATAGGTATTTCCTGAAGTTGATTATAAATTTTCTGAAATATTGAATTGTAGCTCATGTAGAATTTTAAAGTAATTAATTCTTTCTTTGAGTCTATTTAAACGCAAGGACTAGATATTGTTTCGTAATTCTTCAAATCTATTATTTGAACTGTCTTTCAGAATTTGTTATAAAAAAAAATCCTGCGCTTTTAAGCACAGGATTTAAAATTTACAAAGTATTTTTATAGAAGTAATCTAAAGAATTATTCTTTAGATTCACCTTCTCCTTCTGTTTCGCCAGCTTCACCTTCAGCTCCATCTTCTCCTTCAGCCTCATCAGCTGCTTCTTCTTCTGCAGTTTTACCTCTTAATGCTCTAGGAATT
The DNA here is from genome assembly GCA_038258905.1 of Cytophagales bacterium. Lineage (GTDB taxonomy): Bacteria > Bacteroidota > Bacteroidia > Cytophagales > Cyclobacteriaceae > Marivirga. Next base: position 4,203 of record JBBSPJ010000071.1, on the reverse strand, counting down.
TCAACTACTGCAATAGATGCCTGTGGGGTATCTAAAACTTGAATATTTTCTAACTGAACTGACTCAACTTTTACAGCTTTACCAAAATCTAAGTGAGAAATATCTACTTCGATAAATTCCGGCATATCCTTCGGCAATGCCTTTAAGGTAAGCGCTCTTCTTTTGTGGATTAAAGTACCACCTTTAGTTACACCTGGGGCTGTACCAGTTAAATGAACTGGAATGTTCATTTTGATCAATTTACCTTTGTGTAATTCTAAGAAATCCGCATGTAAAATCAATTCATTTACCGGATGAAATGATACATCCTGTAAAATGGCTTGATACAAGTCACCTTCAATATTTAGGTTAACAAAATGTGCTTCACCTGTGTAAACTAATGGACGAAAAAGAATCATTGGCGCATAAAAGTGAATTTGCTCTTCACCTCCATAAATTACTGCAGGAACCATCGCTTCTGCTCTTAATCTTTTCGCCTCTTTTTTGCCAAGATTTGCTCTTTTATACCCTATAATCTCAACTGCTTTCATAATATATATTTGTTAAATTTAAATTCTGTTCTTAAATAAATAATGCACTAATTGATTCGTGATCGTGAATTTTTCTGATTGCTTTAGCAAACATGTCAGCTACAGTTAATACTTTAATTTTATCCAATTTTTGTTTAAGTGGTAAAGTATCAGTAGTAATCAATTCATCTAAAGATGAGTTGGCTAAATTTTCATAGGCATTTCCTGATAAAACCGGGTGTGTAATTACCGCTCTTACAGATAATGCACCTTTATCTTTTATAATATCAGCAGCAGTACATAATGTTCCGGCTGTATCTATCAAATCATCAAATAAAATAACATCCTTGCCTTCCACATCTCCAATTACTTGCATAGAGGCTATTTCATTGGCTTTTTTTCTGTGTTTGTCACAAACTACCATATCCACCTTAAAATGCTGAGCATATTTTCTGGCCCTGGCTGTTCCCCCTACATCAGGTGAAGCAAATACAGTTCCTTCATTAATGCTTTCCTTTAAGTAAGGAACGAAAATGGCAGAAGCATCCATATGATCTACGGGAATGTTAAAAAAACCTTGAATCTGGCCCGCATGTAAATCGCAAGTAACTACTCTGTCGGCACCTGCAGCCTCTATAATATTAGCCATCACTTTAGCACCAATCGCTACTCTCGGCTTATCTTTTCTATCCTGCCTTGCATAACCAAAATACGGCATCACAACTGTAACGCTTTCCGCACTTGCTCTCTTTGCTGCATCAATCATTAGCAAAAGTTCCATGATGTTATCAGCAGGAGGGAAGGTAGATTGGATAATAAATACTTGATGCCCTCTTATGGATTCAGTAAAATAAGGAGACATTTCTCCGTCACTAAATTTTTGTAATTCAATTCCTCCTAATGGCTTTCCGTAACTAGATGCTATTTTTTCAGATAGGTATTTAGAGGACGAGCCTGAGAATATTTTTACAGAGGACATGATATTTAAAGTTTAGCACTTAAAAATAATCCCGTTCCGATTTCTCGAAACGGGATTTTGTTGCCCGACTAGGTCTCGAACCTAGACTCTTCTGTACCAAAAACAGACGTGTTGCCAATTACACCATCGGGCAATTTTAATCCCCTTATCGCTAAGAGATCACAAAGGTAATAACGAATTTATTTTGTGCAAACATTAACCTCAAAATAATTCATATTTTTTTGTATTTATTTGCATTCAATCTGCAAGTAATTCTATTCTAACTATTTGCATTTTTCTTTCAGGAAATCAATACTCTGAATTACCAACGAAAATGCTAATAATTATTTAGCTGGGGAATAAATCCATAGCTTTTAAGCACGCTAATTACAGCAATTCTGGTTTTTCTCGGATCCTCAAAAATTTGATCCTGATATAAATCTGTAGTGTAACCTTGCCAAATCATTGAATAATTTTCCTGATCCGTAAAATTGATTACAAAAGTACCATTAGTGATTTGGAAATCCTTTTTGATGTATCGTTCTTTTCTTTTAGCATTATCATTTCTCAATTTGATAAAATTTTCCATTTCAGGCTGTTCATAGCCCTTATATTTGAGGCTATCACTGAAATAAAAATAATTCACCAGAAAATCAGACTTACTATTGTCAAAAGTATATCCTAATAACTCCAAATGGTTTTTTATTGATTTTTTAATCAATATGTTAGAATTACTATCCAATCCATTATCATAGTCCATAAAACCAAAGGTTTCATATCCCTTAAAATTTCCTAAATAGTTATAATCATGTTCCACCGGGTATTCCCTAATCATAAAACAGGAGTTACACACAAACCAAATGGCAAGGCCAACAATGTAAATATTTTTCATAATGACTCAAATTACTAAATTTTAACTAAAATAGTAATTATAACTCATTAATTGTTAGATAGTTTGTCTTCCACCCAATTAAATGCATTCACCAAGGCAGCAACCCAAGGAGATATTTCATCTGATTTTCTATCCTCGGGATAATATGGCCAGTTCCATGGGAAAATACTTCTTTCCAAATGTGGCATAATCGCGAGATGTCTGCCATCTTTGGAACAGATAGCGGCTGCGTTGAAATCAGAGCCGTTAGGATTACCAGGATAGGCGCTATAGCTATACTTAGCAGCAATTGAATAGGCATCTTCAGCCTTTGGCATAGAAAATTTACCCTCTCCATGCGCAATCCAAATACCCATTTTACTGTTGGCTAAGCTAGATAACATAACAGACTTATTTTCCGGAATATCAACATTAACAAAGCTACATTCAAATTTGTGAGAGCTATTGTGCTCCATGGTTATTTTTTCATTGTGCTCAGGATATATCAAGTCTAACGCAACCATTAGCTGGCAACCGTTACAAACACCTAAACTAAGGGTGTCTTCACGTGCATAGAAATTTTCCAAAGCTATTTTAGCCTTTTCATTATACTTAAATGCACCAGCCCAACCTTTGGCCGACCCTAATACATCAGAATTGGAGAACCCACCGGTAAAAACTATAAAGTTCACATCGCTAAGATCTTCCTCACCACTCATCAAATCTGTCATATGAATGTCTTTCACGTCAAAGCCAGCCATATACATCATGTAGGCCATTTCACGATCGCTATTTACTCCTTTTTCACGAATTATTGCTGCCTTTATACCCGATGGGGTATTTCTATCTTTATTAAGTTTTAAGGAAGCATAAGTACCTTCGAAATTCTTTGGGAATTGGAAATTTAGTGCTTGCTTTTTATAATTTTCAAAACGGTCTTTAGCCAGCTCTTTACCACTTTGCTGTTGATCTAGCAAGTAGGAAGTTTCAAACCAAAGGTCTCTTAATTCTGAAATGTCTAAAACCAAATTTTGCAGATTCTTTTTAATAGAAATGCTATTTTGCTGAACTACTTTACCCAGGTCGAAATATTCAATTTGGTTGGATTTTAATTCTTCTAAAACAGATAAATCATTGATTTGTAGTATTAAACCAGGCTGCTCGCTGAATAATATTTTCACTAAATCCTCTTCGCCAATTGAGATGAGGTCCAGATCCATCCCAAGTCTATTATGTGGAAAGCACATTTCCAATAAACTGGTAATTAATCCGCCCGAGCCTATGTCATGGCCTGCCATTATCCTACCATTCTTAATAAACTGCTGAACTAATTCAAAAGATTTTGCAAAATGAGAGGTATCTTTTGATTCAGGGCTTTTAGTGCCTAAACTGTCCTGACTCTGTGCAAAAGCAGAGCCCCCTAATTCAAATTGATCTTTAAATAAGTTGATATAAATTATTCTGCTATCCACACAGTTGCTTAGGGAAGTTTCCACCACTTTTTTGATGTCTGTTACTTCAGCACCGGCTGATATAATTACTGTACCAGGGGCATAAACCTTTTCTCCATCCGGATATTTTTGCACCATGGAGAGCGAATCTTTTCCTGTAGGGATATTGATGCCCAAATCGATGGCAAAATCACTTACCGCTTGAACAGCTTCATATAAGCGGGCATTTTCGCCTTCATTTTTAGCGGGCCACATCCAATTGGCACTTAAGGAAACCCCTTTTAAATTATCTTCAAGCGGAGCCCAAATAATATTGGTTAAGGCTTCAGCAATGGCTTGCTGAGATCCCGCTTTAGGATTTATTAATGCACTTACAGGAGCATGACCTATTGAGGTGGCAATACCTTTTTCACC
>JBBSPJ010000070.1:0-14449 GCA_038258905.1 Cytophagales bacterium | reverse complement strand
ACTTTGTCAACGCCACATTAAACTTTGAACCACTTACAAAAGGTCTTACTGTAGAGTCATCAGAAAAAGTGGACTTTTTCACTTTTGCTTTGATCTCAAGACCAAGACTTGAAGGAGATGAAAATACAAACTATAATTTCACTGGAGAATTTAGGGTTTTTGTAGATGGCGAATTAGTTAAAACAATAGAGCATTTTCAATGGCAAAATGAATTTTCTAAAACAACTCAATATACCACTGAATTTTAAGCTAAGTTTTTTGGCGATCAGCCGGGCTATTCGTTGCAATCTTTTGCCCTTGAAAAAAAGGGCAAAAGGATTTCCACTGCTATCCCTGATCGGAGGCCTACGGATCTAAGGTCGATTTCCCTTTTAATCCCAAAAGTGGAGGTTAATGTTTTAGTTAAATCCACTTTTTAGATTTATTGTGGGTAGCATTTCAATTGAGGAAGGTCTCCCCATTTCATTTGCCGTTATTCCTCCTTCAGGCACATAAAAGATCGTTTGCTGGCTTGCAGCTGCACAAGCCGACTTTTAAGAGTCTGACCCAACCCAAGGCCAGTTTTACACGAGCACACTTAACTTTCAGTTACCTAAGCTTAGTTAAGCCGCGCAAAAACGGCCTATTTCCGTTCCGGCAAATCCCTACCCTTCGCAAAAAAAACGCTAAACACAGAGCACTGAGGCTTTCATGCCGGAAAATTTTGAAGGAAATTTTCTTGCGGTATTAAGGAAAGCCACATTGACGTTTTTTTTTGCGCATTGATCTATTAATGGTGATTCACTTTAATTTAGAGGGTACTATTATTTCTCCAGCTTGGTTTTTTTTTATCCCTCCAAAAGCACCAAAACATAGGTTCTTATGAAGAATCTCCACTTTGCTAAATCCTACTTGCTGCATCAATGCCAATTGATAGTTCATCGATCTAGGAGAATCTTCTTTTTTGATATATTCCATTACTTGCTGACTATAGGCTTTGCCATTGATACTTTCTAAATAGTCGCCATATTTTTTCCATATATAGTCATTGACTGAGGCTGATTCTTGGGTAATCAAATCTGAAATCATGAGGCAACCACCGGGCTTTAAGAGTTTGTACAACTTTTCAAAGGTTAATTTCCAATCTTCATCTTCTCGCAAATGATGTAACACTGCACCTGCCAAAATGATGTCGAAATGATTATCCAGTAGTTCAACTTCTCTTATATCGTCTTGTAAAATTTCTACCTTTTTGTTGCTTTGTTCCGACACCCTTTCAAATGCTTTATCAAGCATAGGTTTACTTAAGTCAACTAGGGTACAATTGAGGTTAGGCAGCTTGCTTAGCATTTTTAAAGTATAATTTCCTGCACCACAGCCAATATCTAGTAAATTTTCAGCTTGAGGTGTTATCCTTTTGGCTGCTTCAGTGATGAGTTCCAAAGATATTTTGGCATCAATAGTTGCGATCTGTCCTGTTTCAAGGTTTGCAAACCTCTCAACGTCATTATCAAAACGTTCTTTGATCTCTTTAATAGTAGATTTTTTCATGGTCAATAGTTAATGTTACAACTTATTTTACTCAATTGGCTTCACCTTATAGGTTGCCATTGCACTTTTGATTTGCTCTTGTTCAATAATGCCAGGCTTCAAATAATAGCTAGGTGCTATGATCTTTGAGATTTCTTTTATCTCTATTTCAATAATAGATTTAACAGGGTAATCAACCTGAAATCTCTCAGTTAAATGTAATAATCTGTCATTAAAATAGATTGCATGCTTTTCAATTGTTTTAGCCATCCCTTTAATTTTGAAGCCTTTCTGAATGAAAACATGAACAAAACTCACACAGACCTGTGGGTTTTCTTTAATATTTCTCATACTATTCGGTGAAGCCATGTTGGCAAGTAAGATGTGTGAATCCCCTAAAAAAGTAGACATTTCATTTGAAGAAACATTTGGCTCATTTTGCAAATTAGAAGTGGCTAACCAGCATAATACCGATTGATCGATATAGGAGTTTAGTTCATCATTGACCATATTTTGAAAAATTGTAAGGTTAATCGCCTAAATATCTCAATCGGTTTATCTGAAGATATTGAAGCAGCATCATTGTTTTAGCATCCCTAATTTCTCCCGACTTTATCATTTCAATAGCTTTAGAGAAAGCTAACTCCAATACTTCAATATTTTCCTGTTCTTCTTTCAGTCCACCTCCAGAGCTAATTTTCATCTCATCAGAATATTCCGCAATAAAAAAATGAACAATTTCGGTCACAGACCCAGGCGACATATAAGCTTCAAAGACCTTTTCTACTGATTTAACCTGATAGCCTGTTTCTTCTTCAGTTTCCTTTCTGATACAATCCTCTGCATTATCCTGATCCAACAAACCCGCACAGGCTTCAATTAGCATTCCTGTCTGATTTCCATTTAAGTAGGTGGGCAATCTAAATTGACGGGTGAGTATCACCGTTTTTTTCAATTTATTATATAGTAAAATAGTGGCCCCATTTCCTCTGTCATAGGCTTCTCTGGTATGCGTTTCCCATGTTCCGTTTTTTAATTGGAAATCGTAGGTTACTTTTTCCAGTCGATACCAATTATCAGAAAGTAATTCTCTCTTTACATTCTTTACTCTTTCATTTTGCATCCGGAATATCGTTTAGGTCATAAAATACTTTCAAGCCTCTTTCCTGCGCTATTTTCACATCCATATCAGCGCCTTTCGACTCACCTGAAATTCTTAAAACTGCATCACATTTCTCGAGTAATCTGTGTGCCACAGGATATTGAATTTCATCCCAAACACTATCTCCCAGCTTTTTGGAGCCGGCTAATTTGAGCAATGGAAGTGCCACCCATTCACCAATCATAGGAATATGTCCTTTTCTAAAGATTGGTAAAGCCATAGCTTCCAAGTTATCTAAGTTTTTCTGAATCAGTATTGGATCGTCATTGGCGCCACTTCTGTAGGGACCTGCAATTAAAATAAGCATAGTTTTTTTTCTAAAGATACCTGTCAGGATTTGAGAAAAAAATAAGGTATATTAAGAAATTGGGATTCAAATATTATTTTGTACCTCTTATAGCACTGAGAAATTCAGGAGTGATGCCTAAATAGGAGGCAATCTGTTTCAGTGTCACATTCTCAATAATCTGCGGATATTTATGAATGAATCGCTCATAGCGTTCTTTTGCTGGTAGGGAAAGATTCTGAATCATCCGTAATTGTTCTCGGCAATAGGCATTTTGCATTAAAATTCTAAAATATTGGTTGAATTGAGGTATTTCACTATAGAGTTTATCAAGATTCTCTTTTGATAATTTCAATACGCTAGAATTTTGTACAGCTTGAATATTCACTATTGCGGGTAGTTCATTTAAGAAGCTATACATATCGGTAATCCACCAGTCTTTCAGACCAAACATTATTGTGGATTCTTTACCTTCAGTATTTATATAATAGGCTCTTAATATTCCTGAATTGATGAAATAGATATGCTGGCAGGGTTCTCCTTGTTTGAGAATAAATGAGTTTTTGTCTATCTTTTCTTCACTTATAATGTTTTTGAAATATGCTTTCTCTTTTTTATTAAAAGATATATGTTTGCTGATATTGTTAAAGATCAATGTCATATTCATAATTAAGATAAATAACAGATTCTCTGATTAAGTGTTATTATCTTTAGAATTAAACATAGTCATTTTATGACACTTTTTCATTTAGTAAGTATTTTTTCTTTATAGGAATCTTCTCTAATCTGGGAATTATGATTTTATAAAAATTAGTCCATAATTTATAAGTTATAAGGCTTATAAAATAAAGTCGCTAATTTAAAATGTAGCGCAGAAAAAATGTTTGTAATTCCTGATATTTTATGATCTATACTATATTTCATCCTTCCGAAGCTCTTAGTAAATTTATCAAATACTACTGGTATATGGAAGATCCAATAGGTAACGGGAATGAAAGAGATCTTCTAATTCCTGATTTGAGCTCTGAATTGATTTTTAACTACGATTCTCTCTACCATAGGTATTCTATCAAGCAAGATAATAAAGAGGATATTAAAATGAGTTGCCTAATAGGGCAGAGAAATCAAAGTATTTTTGCCAACAGGCAATCTAAAACCCGATTATTTGGAGTGAAATTTAAAACGGGAGCGCTTTATACCCTTTTTGGAATTCCTGAAAAAGAATTGAATAACAAGTCCGTCCCAATAAATGAACTGGGTAACTCATTCATAATCGAACTAGAGGATAAAATTTTAAATCAAAGAGAAATTGAATTAATTCCAGCGATTCTTGATGAATACTTTACCTTAAAATTAGCTTCAATAGATTTGAATGAACTCAATAATTTTAACCACTATTTAAAAGGTATTTCAAACCTTGCTGATGTCACTCAGCTAAGAGGATTTAGAAAAACTCATGATATTCATTATAAAAAACTAGAGAGACTATTTACTAAATATGGAGGAGTTTCTGCAAGGAATTTTATCCGTATCAATCGATTCAAGAACTTTTATAAAGCGTTTAATAAAGAAAATCACAGCTTTTATGACTCTACAATTTATGAATTAGGTTATTATGACCAAAACCATTTCATTAAAGACTTCTTCTTTTTCACCAATCAAAATCCCTCTCAGTATTATCAGAAGCAATCTAATTTGTCTGATTCCATATTAATTCAAACCTTGGATCTCCTAAAAAATAAAAAATAAATAACGAACTGTCTATTCTTTACTATCCATTTGCTCTTTCGGATAGCATCTTTGAGAAAAATATTAAAATCTAAATTTCAAAGATCATGATAAAATTTACTGTAGTACTAGCCGTCATACTCGGATTATTTAATTCTGACACGGATGACAAAAAGGAAGTCATAAAAACACTGACCCATGAAACCGAAGCTTTTTGCAACAAAGAATTTGAACTGTGGGAATCTTTTTGGTTTCAGGAGCAAACCAGCTATAAAAGCTATTTTAGAAACCAGCAATTTATAGAGTATGATGGCTGGAAAGAGATTAGAAAATTTGCTGAAGACTACTTTTCAGAAAACCCCAATCCAGAATCTATCCCAGAAGAATCGAAAGATTATGAAATTACTATTCGGGATAATTTGGCATGGGTAAAGTATCAGGTCAAAGATAGTGTGAGAGGGAATAAAAAGGAATATCGCAGACTTATTAAAATAGATGGAGAGTGGAAGATTTCTTATATGAGTACAGTATATAAATAATACCAACCTTAACAATTAAAATCTATTACAATATGGTAAATTCAATAGAAGGCAAAGTGGTAGTAATTACTGGTGCCAGTAGTGGCATTGGTGAAACAACAGCCCGATATTTAGCTGCAAAAGGCGCAAAAGTAGTTCTTGGAGCGCGAAGAGAAGATAATTTGTCAAAAATCGTAACTGAAATAAATAAGACAGAAGGAGTAGCAAGTTTTCAGAAATGTGATGTTACAAAGCGAAAGGATGTTGAAGCCTTGGTAAAAAAAGCTATCGATGACTTTTTAAAAATAGATGTAATGATAAACAATGCAGGTCTTATGGCCATAGCACCACTTGAGGAGCTTAAAATTGATGAATGGGAAAGCATGATTGATATTAATATCAAAGGGGTTCTCTATGGCATAGCTGCAACCCTGCCCATTTTCAAAAAGCAAGGCTATGGTCATTATATTAATATATCATCAGTGGCAGGTGTAAAAGTGTTCAGTCCCGGAGGAACAGTGTATAGTGCGACTAAATTTGCTTTGAGGGCACTTTCAGAAGGACTTAGGCATGAGGTTGGTGGTAAAATAAGAACTACCTGTATTGAACCGGGTGCAGTAGCAACAGAATTACCTGCTGGAACAACCCACCTAGAAAGTGCTAATAAACTTGCTTCTGTTTTCAATGACGCAATTCCTGCAGAAGCAGTAGCTAAAGCAATTTGCTATGCATTAGAACAACCACAAGAAGTAGATATTAATGAGATTGCCTTAAGGCCTACAGTTCAGGAATTTTGATATTAATTGAGAAACCAGTAACAGAAAAAAAAGAATTGAATATATTGTGCTTATGAAGCAAATGAACTGGTATAATGAACCTGATAAATGGAGCATCAGCGGTAAAGAGTTGAGTATGCATGTAACTCCGAAAACAGATTTTTGGAGACAAACTCATTATGGATTTACCGTAGATGATGGCTCTTTTTACTACCAGAATATGGGTGGCGAATTTGAAATGATGGTTTCAATACGAGGTGAATACAAAAGCCGATTTGATCAAATGGGATTAATGCTGAGAATTGACGATGCTAACTGGATAAAATTTGGGGTGGAATATCTTGAAAACCATGTAAATGTGAGCGCAGTGGTTACACATGAGCGCAGTGATTGGAGTATGATAAAACTGGATAAGATACCCACTGAAATTCAGCTGAAAATGATCAGGAGATTGGATGCAGTGGAAATGTTCTATCGATTAAACTCTGAGGAGGAATACACTAGGATTCGTGTTGCTTATTTTCCGGAAAATAATCCGGTTCTGGCAGGAATGATGGCGGCATCACCAGACGGAGAGGGCTTTCAAGCTGTCTTCAAAGATTTCAAAATTAAACATCTTCCTGATTTGCGAAGAGAAAACTGGTTAAATAACAACAGAAATTCATGATTAAAATTGAGCATATCGCCATTTGGGTAAAAGACTTAGAAAAAATGAAGGCCTTTTATATACGATGGTTTGCCTTTCAGTCAAATGATAAATATGTGAATCCTAAAAAGGGATTTAGCACTTATTTTCTAAGCTCGGGAGATGGGAATTGTAGACTTGAGTTGATGACACTTGATACTGACTTACAAATTCCACAAGCAAAAGATAGCTATGGTTGGGCACATATTGCCTTTAGCCTCGGTAGTAAAGAACAGGTCGATATAGTCACAGAAAAGATGGTTTCAGAAGGAATTAAATGTGTAGGCCAAGCCCGGTGGACCGGAGATGGCTATTATGAAAGTGTTATTGAAGACCTTGAAGGTAATAAAGTAGAACTGACGATATAGGTAACTATTGAATTTTCTTTGTATGTATCGACCTAATGTTAAAGAGCTGGTTGACAGAGTAAATTATTAAAACCAGAAATAATTGGGGATAATGTTCATTTTGCAATGATTTTATCTGCCTGAAATATTTATGAATGAGTTTTTTTGCGCAGTGATCCATTAATGGTAATTCACTTTAAATGACACGGCACTATGATTTCAATGCGTGATTAGTTTAGTGATGATAAATTTTAAGTTTTTGTCATGATTTTGAATAGAAAGTGATTCCAATTAGTAGGAGCGGTGTCGTTTCAAATTTCACTCAATAGGTGTTGTATTTTTATCCAATATCGATCTTTTGAAAATGGCATCAAACTAGTCAGTTATAGCCATATTTTCTTTTTCATTCCCCTTTGTTTTGAGGATCTCTGCACAAATTACAGCAGTTTCCAGTTAATATGTTGAACATCATTGCACATGTGTCCTTCTCCTTCGACTTGGTTTTCATTTATCTTTTCAGGTTAATTAGCATATTTTTATAGTCAAAGAACAGGCATTCTTTATCAGCTCCTAAAGGATGAAAAATTTTTTTCTTTCATAAATAAATTTACTGCTACGAGTAGCTTTTCACTTTCCTTTTTCATCTGTTAAACTAATACCCAATCGTTCAGACATAAAATTATTATTAACTCTAAAATTTAAAAATTATGAAAACCATCGGAACAGGACACATTGGCGCAGACGCTAAAGTTCACAACACATCAAACAAAAAAGAAATGCTTACTTTCTCTTTGGCAGAAGATAAAAGCTACAAAGACAAAAATGGTGAGAAAGTTGAAAAAACAGTATGGCACAATTGCATTATGTTTGCGACCAAATTTTCAGAAAAGCAACTCGAAGTATTCAAAAAAGGTAACCACCTTTACATTGAAGGCGATTACGAAACGTCCACTTCAGCGAAAGATGGCAATACTTACAATAATGCCAATATCATAGTTGAAAGCTTCAAAGTCCTTTAATTCTTCTGAAATTTAACTTAAGCAACGTTTTAATAGCGTTGCTTTTTTTTTGTTCATGACTTTCCTTTTTAAGTTCAGCATTTTATTAATTTTTCAAGCTTATTAAGTGAATCAATATAAATGTTACCCTGCTAGATAACTATGTGTAATTTGTATTAGGAAAGCGGGCTGGTCGACAAAAAGGCGGGGAGCGCGCTGCTAGGAGGGTAGGAGCATCTTTTTGTCTTGAATTTTTGTTTCTTTTTGTTCAAGCAAAAAGATAAAGAATAAAATCTAGTCACAAACCGATCTTTAATTGACAATTCTTTAAAATGAGTCAGATTCCATTATTATGAGGTTTTGTGCCTACGTTAATTTTACAAAATTCCTTATTTACAACACTATTTTCACTTTATTTTCTATTTAAGGAATAGCTTTTTAATGGAAAGCAGTGCGTATTACAAACGAGTACCTAAACAGATTACTGCAATAGTGATTCAACTCCTCTTTTGATCAAGCAATTCATTTTTAACTACTCGAACCTAATGGATGGAATACAAATTCTGGATTAAGTTAGGCTCTTAGTCTGAAATACAAATACCCACCGTAAACCATCCCGGTCAATACCGGGCCTTTTTAGCCTCGCACCACCTAATATTTGCTTATTCAGTATAAGCCACTGCGTTAGCCTTTGACTTATCCATAATTTTTATTCACTTAAATCAATAATTATGGAAACTAATGCAGTAAAAACATTCAAAAAAGTGGTTGCAGAATTGCAGGCAACCTACAATGTAAAAAATCAAATTCCCTCTATTAAAGTTAACAGCTCCGAAAATGTAGCCAGTTATATCAGAAAGATTTATCCTATTGATATTGAAACCAGGGAAGCTTTCATGTGCCTCTACCTCAACCGAGCCAATAACGTACAAGGTTTTACTGTAATCTCCATTGGTGGGATAAGCGGAACCGTAGCTGATCCCAAAGTGATATTTCAACATGCTTTACTATGCAATGCCTCAAGTGTCATTTTAATCCATAATCACCCCAGTGGCAATAAACGACCAAGCCAGGCAGACTTACAACTTACGGCAAAGTTAAAATCTGCAGGTGTGTTTTTAGATCTTCCAGTCCTCGATCACATCATCTTAACTGCAGAAAGCTATTTAAGCTTTGCAGATGAAGGTCTCTTATGAGACTTTCTTGATATTAATTGAGCAACGGCTCCGAAATATATAACCCTTATGGATTTGTGTAAGACGAGACCTGGGCATATTTCTCAAGATTGTCTTTATTAGCAATAGTTTTACTCCTGCAGTTGTTTTAATCTGTCAATTGCATTCTGGTTTTCAGGATTTAATTCCAAGGATTTCTGGTAATTAGAAATAGCATTTTCAACATCTTTTTTGTAAAAGTATGCTTCGCCAAGACTATCATAAAGGTTTGCTGATTCTGGATATATATGTAAAGCCAATAGAAAAACATTTATACCTTCTTCTGATTTTTCAGGGTCAAAAGATAACCTCAACCCTAGAGTATTTAACATACCTTCATTAAGTTGAAGTTTTGGGTATTTCACTATTACTTTTTGATATAATGGAATTAAATCCTGGTAATCCTGCTTGATGGCTAAATCATTAAAATCTTTATAGTCATATTCCTTAGGAAATGATTGTTTCATTTTTTTTGTAATTAAGGTTTCAGAAAAGCCATTTTCCTGAGTTTTATTTTCAATGAAAATTTTAGATTCTTCCTCACTTTTTAGATTAGCATTTAAAAATTGTAAGGTATGTTCAGAAAGTAGTTTATACGAAGCCATGATTTTATCGTCACTTTTATCCTGTCTTTTATCTCTATTGGCAAACAACAGACCAAATGAACTAAAATAAGAATGTGTTAAATCGTGAAATCTATAACTGTAAGCATTACTATATTTCAAAGAGTCATATAATTGAAATTTGTAATTCAACTCTGCCGGAATTTTATCAGTGGTAAGTATTTCTTCTGGAATTTCTTTTTGAGCAAAATGGATATAAGGAATATTAAACCTATCTAAATTAAAGAAAGGTGATTTTTCAAGCACATGGTAATTGTATCTTTCAGTTCCATCTAAACTCACTATTGCACTTATATTCTCGTTTTTCATAACTGTTATGGCATTTGACAGACCGCCAAAACTAAAGCCCATAAGAGCAATTCTATCAAAGGCTATATTACCGAATCTATTAATTTCTTTTAAGAGAAATTCTACATCTCTAGATTGTGTTTCCATATCTTTTGTAGTGCCTCCTTCTAACCATCTTGTATCTGTTCCTCTGGATGGACTTGATATCACTACGAAGCCGCTACTAGCTAAATATTCAAATAATGTAAAATTTTCAATCGATGAAGCTTGGTAACTTGGTGCATAAATAATAACAGGGAATCTTCCCTCTAAAGGTGTAGCATTTGAAAATGCATTTACCTTTTCGGAAAGATGCGCATGGTTTTCTGGGGTGTTCCATAAATAGGGAAACCAATCCAATAAATAATCATTTGGTAGGTTGTCCCACTCTTCTTCTTCTTTCAGGATTTCTAAATAATCTAAGACAGTTAATTCTTTGGAACTATTATTTTTCTTTGTAGCTGGATACCAAACACTGATAGGAATTGGCCTATTTATAAATCGATGATTAAACTCATTATGTACTCTATAGGTTCTTGTGCTGTCTATAGATGTATAGTGTTCAAAACCTACAGCATATTCTCCGTTTTTTAGGTTTATATCTTTTAATGAAGTCTGCCCTTTTACAGGCCATAATTGAAAAAATACTAGGGCTACTAAAATTGTTATTCTCATTATTTTAGTTTTCATATTTAGATTTTTTTTCAGCGAGTGTGCAAAAGGTACTTTTAAACATTATATATACCAATAATTATTTGGATTCCAATCTACTAAATTTTACAGATTTCTCTTATATAGAGTTGAAAGTAAAGCAGTTATTTTTAGGAACAAGCAAAATATTCATCAAATCCTTTTTGAATAAGTTTGCTAGCTTTGCCTTGCCTACGGCAAAAAAGAAGATAATGCCTCAAGCCCTATTCCTAGACCTCAAACTCCTTACCCACAACCAATAGGGGAGGACGGCCAATACAAAGCCCCAATTATTGCCATAAGCTGCCATTCCAAATCCTAGAAGACTAACAATAGCAGCAATAATTAGTGTCAAAAATGCTTTCATTATTTTGAGGTATTATTTATACGAATATACAAAAATACTTATGTATATACAAGTCTTTATTGGAGCTAAAAAGGAAGCTTCTTACCTAAATGGTTTCTTGCTTTATTTCCTCCCACCAATCGACAACCGATTATCTGTCCCTTTTTTGGTATCATATTTCCCAGATACTGGCTTCCTGCCATATAATTCATCCAATTCTTCCTGGTTGGGGTAAGGTGCCCTTGAGGTATAGCTATGGGCTACCCGCATATTATCCCATATTTTATTATTAGGTCTTTGCTCATCACTATAGCGGGGATCTGCAATCATAGGTAGCTTTTCCATTTTCTGAATTTCAACACTAGGAAAATCATGGTCTATCGTGACTTTTCCTAATAGCAGGTAGCAGCCCAAACCTGTAAAAGGATGTTGCTTCAGTGAGGCAGGAAAATGGACAGTATCGAAATATCCGCCATACATATCAATCCAGGTGCCGAAATTCATTTTAGTTTTGCCATCTTTATTAACTATCGGTACATCTTTTATGGAGATTAAATACCCTACCATACGAATCATCTTGCCTTCATTTTGAAAAAGCTCCGAGGCAAAGACAGCACCTCGGTAATTGGTTTTTAAGAGGTTAAAAGGTGAAACAGAGACCGGATAGCCTAAACCCTCCATTTCATCAAAAGCATCCTCAAATAAGTCTCCTTCATCTAATACATAGCTGAATTCTTTCGGTTTTATAGTAAAGAGTTGCAATTCCGTGCTTTTAGCAGGCTCATGAGAGAAAAATCGTTTGGCTTCTATAATGAGCTGACCTTTACTTCTGGAGATACTTCTTAAAGCTCCTGCATAAATGGCATAGCTAATATCATCATAATTGACTTCAGCTCTTTCCAGTACATCTCTTAAACTTGAAAACTTCCCGTCTTTTTCTCGTGCTTTGCAAATAGCCTCAATTCCTTTTTTAGAAAGGTGCATAATCTGATCCAAGCCTAAATGGATAGTTTCTCCCAGTAAGCGGGCGTTGGACAAACTGAAATTGATATCAGGTGCCTCAATGTGAGCACCAAGCATTCTTGCTTCATTAATATAAACTTCTGGTCTGTAAAAGCCACCATTGTTATTGATCACAGCAGTGATAAACTCCAAGGGATAATAAGCCTTTAAATATAAACTCTGGTAACTTTCCACCGCATAAGAGGCACTATGGCTTTTGCAAAAGCTATAGCCGGCAAAAGAAGCAATTTGTCGGTAGACTTCTTCTACCATATCTTTGGCATAGCCCATGGCTTCACAATTGCTGAAAAACTGTCCTTTTACTTTATCCATTTCTTGCTGAGAACGCGATTTTCCAGACATGCCTCGTCTTAGAACATCGGCATCATTCAAATCAAGCTTAGCAAAATGATGGGCTATTTTAATCACATCTTCCTGGTACACCATCACCCCATAAGTGTCTTTCAACTGCTCCTCAAAAACCGGATGAAAATATTTGATTCTGGAAGGGTCTCGATGCCTTTCCACATATTCTCTCATCATACCACTTTGTGCAACCCCAGGTCGGATAATGCTACTCGCTGCCACCAAAGTTTCATAGCTTTCACACCTTAGCCGCCTAAGTAAACCACGCATGGCCGGACTTTCAATATAAAAACAGCCTAACGTTCTGCCGGATCGTAACAGTTCATTGCATTTTTCATCCTTTTTAAAGCTTTTGGTATCGGAGATATTAATTTTTACACCTTTATTGGTTTCTGCAATATTCACCGCTTCTTTAATATGGCCTAAACCTCTTTGGGAGAGGATATCGATCTTTTCCAAATGAAATGTTTCTGCCATGTACATGTCTATCTCGCAGGTAGGCACTCCTTTGGGATAGATGTTCATAGCCGTATAATTGGCAATAGGTTCTTCTGTTATATAAATGCCACAAGAATGCATAGAAAGCTGATTGGGATAACCAGTCAGCATTTTTCCATAATGCTGTATACTCTTCACCAATTTATCCTGTGGTTGATGCTCAAATGACATCCTTGAAAGCTGATCGAGTTCTTCTTTGGGTAGACCAAATACTTTCCCCAACTCCCTCACGGTGGAGCGATGTTTGAAATCCGTTACTGTTCCGCAAAACCCTGTATGTTCTCTTCCAAATCTTTTAAAGATATAATCGATGATATCATCCCGGTCCGTCCAGCTCCAGTCAATATCGAAATCCGGTGGACTGGTTCTTTTATTGTTCAGGAACCTGGCGAAGTATAAGTTAAGCTCAATGGGATCCACTTCTGTAATTTTGAGACAATAAGCCACCAAAGAGTTGGCTCCGCTGCCTCGCCCCACATGGAAATAGCCTTTGCTTAAGCTATGGCGGATAATATCCCAGGTGGTGAGAAAATAACAGCCAAATTGCATTTTATAAATGATTTCCAGCTCATCATATAAGCGCTGTTTGGCTACTTGATTATCCGCAGCATATCGATCCTTAAAACCTTCCAAAGCCAATGTTTCAAGCAGGATCTTATCTTCATAATAACTGGAGGTATAGCATTTCTTATTTTTGGGGGTCTTAAAATCAAAAGGAAAATTGCATTGATCCATTAAGATTTCAGTATTTCTGATTATGAAGGGATAATCCTGATATAATGCTTTTAGCTCCCTCAGCGGAACCATATTTTCACCAGTGCCGGCATGTTGCTCCGGACTAAGATGACTTAAAAGGATGTTGTGATCAATACAACGTAATAATTTATGAAGATTGAATTCTTGCTTGCCTGAAAAAGTAACAGGGTATAGACATACCAGCTTATCTGCTTGTTTCGGGAAGGATGGTTTATATCTTTTTAACTCAGAGGGTCTAATCCCCACAAATTCATGTTTTTGAAGGATATCAGGCACATTGTTAGTAGGATAGATGACAAATACATTATTAAAATAAGGTGATTGCAAGGGGAGGGGCATCTCAGATAAATTGATTTTGGTTAGCAACTCGTTAATTTCTCTAAAGCCATTCAAGTTTTTAGCTATCGCCAAATACAATAATTGATCGTTCTTTCTAATTTCAACACCTGCCAGTGGTTTTATACCTGCCTCTATACAATGCTTGGCTAAATCAATCACTCCGGTAGTACTGTTGATGTCTGTCAATGCTAAACATTCTACTCCATTCAGCACAGCCTGATTAACCAGGGCTTCCACTGAAAGTGTGCCATAACGCAAGGAATAAAATGAATGACAATT
>JBBSPJ010000069.1:0-14523 GCA_038258905.1 Cytophagales bacterium | reverse complement strand
TCTAATAGTTCAAACCCTGACATTCCTGGCATATTTATGTCTAAAAAGATGACATCCGGTTTCAATTGATTTACTGAGGTTACTGCTTCTTTTGCTTTTTCTGACTTATGAATAACCTCAATAGAAGGAAAAGCTTTTAACATTAAATCAAGTTCTGAAATAGCTAGATATTCATCATCTATAATAATTGCTTTCCTTTTCATGGGTAATTTGTTTAATAGGTTCCGGGGAATAATTTAATACTACCATAACAGAATTGAGGTCATGGCTTTTTATTGAAATATCTGCTTCAGTGCCGAAAGAGCTTTGAAGCCGTAATTTTGTATTTGATAGATTTAAAAAGTCAATTTTAATATTATGCTCCGCCAGAAGAAAAATACTGATTACAATTTTGTGGCCCACTACAGATGAGGAAATAGTTAACTGGTCAGACCCCGCGGTGTTGCAGAGCATATTTTGCACTATAAGTTCAGCAACCGTAAGACATAAGGCTTGGGGTATTTTAAATGCTAAAGTTTCTTCTTTAAGCTTTAATGTAAAATTGAAATTATTTTCAGGATTCAACTGATAGAGCTCCAGGTATTTTTTCACCTCTAAAAACTCTAGTTTCAAGCTTATTAAAGTACTTTCATCGTGGTACAAGCTAAATCTTAATATTTCACTCAGTTTAATTATTGCATCTCTGGCTGTGTCTTTATCTTCCAGAGCAAGCATTCTTAGATTGCTTAAAGACTGAAATAGAAACTCCGGATTTAATTGAGATTTAAGTAGACTGAGCTCAGAAGTTTTAGACTTTATTTCCCACATTAATTTTTGTGAAGAAATTTCCTCACTTCTTTCTAATATTTTGTAAAAAAAGTAAATAACGAACCAGCTACACACGTAAACACAAGTAATTACAAAAGCAACAGCAGTAACTTTTAAATTAGCAAAAGCCGGCTTTGAAGTGGTTATAAACTGAATAATAGTGGAGAATGCTAGAAGGCATAAACTCACTATAAATATACCTTTTATGCCTGAGATTATTATTTTTCTAAACGATTTTGAAAAGAGCGTAAGGCTAATAAATTTTTCTTTATAAATGTGCGTAATAATTATGCCCGGCAGTGCAAAATTAAATAGACTCGTCAGGTACATAAAATCGAAAGTACCCGGGTTAGCAAATAGCTGCTGCAAAATGCCTGAAAATGATAAAGATAGCCATCCAAAGAACTGCAAGATCCAATATATTCGATTTTTAGACAATTTTGGGTTAGTATTCATATTTTTAAATAGGTCTGACTATACTCGTATTTCCTTCCGCAGTTGTAGATAGGCCACTAACCAAATGGAGGGGATAATGAATACTCGCTTCAACAAGCCCTTCCTTCAATTGCTTTATTTTGAATTCGAAAGATGATCCAAAGAGGTTTTCCAGTCTTTTTTGAATATTAATGAGCCCTATACCATTAATTTTCTTAGTTTTTAGTTCTCCGCTGTTGTAGACTTTAACAGTGATCCAATTGCCTTGACATGTAGATTCAATCCGAATTAAGCCTCCATTTTCCAGCTGAGCAATTCCATGCTTTATAGCATTTTCCGCAAGTGTAAGAATTATTGCCGGGGGAACTTTAGCTTCAAAAGTTTCTTGTGCAATATCAAATTCATAGTGCAACCGTTCACCAAACCTGATTTTTTCTATGGTCAGGTATTTATCTACTTCTGCTATTTCTTCTTTAAGTGAGATGGCCTGCATTTTCTGATAGGACAGAGAAAAATGCAGTAATTCACCTAGTTTATTTAGTGCCTCAGCTGCTAATCGGTTGTTAAACTGAATGAGTGCTTTTACACTATTGAGTGCATTAAAAAGAAAATGAGGATTTAACTGAGTTTTAAGTAGTTCTAATTCCGTAACCTGAGTAAGTATCTGTAGCTCCATTTTTTGCTCCATAATGCGCTTATTCCGCTCAAAAATTTTGTAAATAAAATATAAAATCACCCAAGGCGCTACGAAAATCCCGAAGTTAATCACCCAAATCAGAAAACCAAAAAAAGAAAAGTATTGAGGAGCATCAATAAATTCCAGTAATACCACGAAATTGCTAAATAGCGCCATTAAGCTGCTAATAACTATTACTGCCACCACTGCATGAAGCACTATTTTATAGGGAGATAGATTAAAAACTGCAGGCTTCAAAACTAATAATTTATAAGCGTGTGAAGCAATTATCCCTATTAAAGCACCAATAAATTGCTTTGGAACCTGGGTAGCTAAGGAAGAATTTACAACAATCACATTGTTCAAAATTGCCGCGATGGCCATACCAGACCAACCTGTAATGTGCAGTATCCAATAGATTTGTTTTTTAGTAAGATGAAATTTCCGCATCCGAAGAAAGGTAAAACATAAAAGTTAAATTATAAGACCTTTTAAAAGTAGAATATTATTTTAAGAGCTTCAAATCTGAAAAAAGTATTTAATTAGGTGGTGGTCATAAAAAGTGGTCTAATTGTTTGCAAACGGTAATAAAGTGGAAAAATCTGTTTTATTTTCCACTTTAAGCAGGATTTGCCCCATTCCCAACGACAATAATAAAAAGAGTTTATCAGTAAACAATTCATTCTTGTGTACAATAAATTCAGGCTGTAGTTTGGGCAGAGTTCCTTTCGCAATTTTGTAGGATATAATTTTATCACCATATTTCATCTCTTTAAAAACAAACTCCGGTAGCTTGCCATTTTTACGAATGCACTCATATAGCGTCTCATCTCTAAAGTGTACCCTACCATTATCCCTCCAAAATCCATATTGTAATTGAAGAATTAATTCATTGCTATCGTTCTGGATTCTCCAAGTGTTAGACCAGCCTCTTGGCTCAATTAACTTAAAAGATCTTTCTTCAAGATGAAAGGGGCGGACACCCCTGATACTTTTCTCCATGATAATTAACCTGTTTTCGCCTACGCTCAATATCCAGGTATCCGCCTCCTTTTTCCAAACCAAAGTACTCTCTAGTTTCATTTTGTGCTTACTAGTAGTTGGTCAATTGAAGAGGCACTATAGCCTTTCTTTAATTTCAGTGCAGCTTCTATCGCCCTTCTGGGATGAATTAGCTTTATATCATCTGTTTCTTCTGAAACAGTCGCAGTTTCCTTCATTAAACTGATGACTTGCTCAGGTTTTAAATCCGGATTAGCTACCAGCATTTTTGCAGCTAAATTAGCTACATTAGGGGAGGCCATTGAGGTGCCACTAAATTTAATTTTACTTCCTCCAGGCACGAAACTTTCTACTTCGTAGCCATTGGCAAAAATCGTGATGTTTTTTCCTTCGGTAGTGAAGGAGGTTTTCTTTCCTTCGGAATCCACAGCACCCACCGTTAACAGATTGGGTAATACCAAGCTTGCAGGGTAGTAATTTGCGAAATCAGCATCATTGGCTTCATTGCCTGCTCCACAGACAAAAAGGATTTCAGGGGCATTTTTAAAGGCCTTTTCCAAAGCATTTTTCTCTGCATTAAACCACCTGAAGGCGATAGCTTTACGTTCTTCCTGGTCTTTGCCTATACCATGCATGTTCAAAAGGGCTTCGTAGGCTCCGGGTGAAAATCTTAGGCTGATATTCACCACTTGAACTCCCGCCTTTTTCCAGTACTCCACCATATCTTCAAACATTTTAATGGTGGCCAAATGCTTTTCTTCCGTTGGTGCTGAGGGTAGCAAACTAGTTTCGTAACTTAATCTGGTATACAGCATTCTGGCTTTTGGATTACCCTTTAAAGCAATTCCGGCTACATGTGTACCATGAACATATAAGCCAAACCATCCTAAATCTTCTTGAAATGCCTTTGCCTCTTCCGGTTTTAAATTTGCTACTTTTACTTGTAATTCTTCCGCTTCCTGAGTCATCAAACCACTACGCAAATCCATGGAGCCCTTGTTCCAGCGGAGTAGTTGTTCTTTAGAATAAGTCAATTTAGGCTCCTCCTGTAACCCACCGGAGGTTCGACTATTATGTATGTCAAATGCTATCCCATGTATGTCGTCCACAAACTGATTTGCATCGTCATCTTTGCCGTTAGCTTTTTCTCCTTCGTTTTGCCATAATTGATCAGGGAAAACATTGGTATCCACTCCGGCATCCCAAATAGCAATATTCACTGTAGATCCATGGTTTTTAAGAGTAGCTTCTCTATCCTCCCAAATATCCACTTTCGCCACTTTTTGCGCTTTGTTTTTTTCATAGTAGGTATCAAGCGCTTGAAGGTAAGTATCTGCCAAAGAAAAATTGTTTTCAATCACAAACTTGGTACTAATAATGGCACCGACTATTTGTTCCATTACTTGTCCCTGGCCATTGTCAATATAAGGTTGCAGTTGTGTTTCAATTGAACTCAATGTCACTTCCTTGTTAACAGTTTTATATCTGTTTCGAGAACTGATTACATATTTCTCAATTTTTTCGTAAGGAAGAGCCTCCAGGCTTTTCAAATAACTTGCACCAACAGCTGCTTCAAAATCTTCAGTACCGGGCTCAAATTCCTTCAAGGCCGCCATGTACGCGGAAATTGTTAAGCCTGTGGTTAATTTTTCTTCTTCGCGATCTTGTAAAAGCTTAATAGAGGCTATTCTGGCCTTGACTTTATCGTACTCCTCGTTTCTAAATTCCAGAATCATCAAGGAGTTGTAATAGGCAATTAAAGTAGACTTATCTTGCAAGTCGAAGGTTTCTAAATCACTTGTGTAGTTAGCATATAAAGTGGCTGCCATTTCATCTAATAATTCATCATCATGGTAGATATCCATCACCTTACCCTCCACAGCAATAGTTCGCCGGGGAAGCTGGTCAGCAGAAGTGATTTTCTTTTTAGTTTGAGAAAGAGCCGGTGTTACTATCAATAGCATAGCTAGCGCCGATACAATTAAATTTTTCATATTTTTCAAGGTTATTTGTTATAGATCAAAATTGTGAGATTTAGATGGAGTTTCCTTGCATAAATACAGGATTGCAGGATTAAGAGGACAAATGCAGAATTGCTCAAGGATTATTCATTTTTTAAAAGCTGAACACCAATAGCATAGCTATATACTTTATCCTTTTCTTTTAAAGACTTTGATTTTATTGTAGGCGGTGGTTAGCTAATTCTGTTTTTTGCCAGCTTTCGACTCCATTAATTGTTTTAGCCACTCTTTGCTACTTTACTTCAGGGTCTGAATTAATGGATTTTATAGTCACATAACCCACTTTGTTGCTCGGGAATGACTTTCTATATAGTTTCAAAATGTCGGTTAGATCTTTAAACATTTTTCCAGGTATTCCCACCATCTATGATTTTTAAAATGGATCAATCGGATTGGGAAATGTCTTCATAGCTAGGGTATAGCTCACGTTTTTATGTCAAAAAGTATTTTGGCATTTTCATTCATGCTTTTGGGGTTCATGGTTTAATTTAACCAAAAAGCCTATTTTTTCATCGCCATAAGCAACAGTGTGAAAAGAAGAGGTTTGTTTTTCAATAATTTTTCCGAGTTCACATTGCTATCATTAGTAAGATAGATTTTACGGTACGGCTCGTATATAAATAGTAGGATCTGGAGATTTGTGACAGGTTTTGAGTATTGTTTTTAGTTGTTGTATTGCTCGTTTTTTTTGAAAGTCTTTAAGTACATTTAACAATTAGTAATGTCTTTTTAAGTAGTATTGTTTAATTATACCCTCTTGAGTATTAATTTCATTGCTACATATTATAATTTGTCCCAAAATTATTCAAAAACTATAATTTTTTACTCTTGTCTGGATTTCAATTCTTTATATAATTTATAATCTTGGAAAATCTGGATTATTAACATTGGTAAAAATGCGAATGGCAATATCTTGGATGAAGTAGAAGATCCTGTTTTAAATATAAAAACTACAAGGAATATTCCGGTAATAATTGCAACTAGTAAACCGGTTATAAATCTCCGGCTTTTGAACTTCTTTTTAAGCTCAACTAGGTTCATCTCAGCTAATTTTTTCATGTTTTTCCTTAATGATTGATGAATTATTTTATTTTTATTTCTTTAACTACTAAAGAAAAGGGTATTGCATAGACACCATCGTCAATAAGTAGGAAAATCACATCTTTGGTCTTTCCAATTAATTTTCCCGCTTTGATTTCATTGTCTACTAATTTTATTGAAATATCTTTCTGTTTAATTATTTTATCCTTCGTATAGTTTCCGTAATAATCAGCTGATAAATATAAATAGAAGAAAAAAAGTATTATAAATTGACCGATTCTGTATGCCATGAACCATGTTTTTTTATCACTTCCTAAATTTGCTATCGAGTAAGATTTGGGCCACTTCCTTTTCCATAAAATGTCAAATTTAATTAATATTGTAATAATTAAAATTGAAGCTGTTGCAAATAAAAGTATATAAAAATCAGAAAAAGGTGCAATCAAAAAGTCAAAAACATCTGAATAATTAAAAATGTTAATTTCAAATTCCGAATACTTTTGGTAATTAAAAATCATGCCTATTCCAACAGCAATAATATAAGATGCAGTTATAACTGATTGTATTTCCTTTATTATTAATTCGTAAGTGTCTTTTATTAAACCTTCTTTCATTTTCGTATTATTAATCTCTTGAATTAGACTAGTTACAATATAAGTTGAATTGTTGCGAGTTGTCTCGGCTATGAGTTTATGCGTGTGTTAGCACTTAACTTTGAAAGTATAAACCAATCTAAAAATCTGATAGTATTTTCGGAAGTAGGCTATAACAAGCGATTAATTATAAATTTTATGTGTAGTTTTTATTTTTATTTATCCACCAAAATAACTCATGGTTTACACTCCAACGCTTCAGGTTTCGTAAATCGAATTGGTTTTACTTCACCTTTTTTTAATATGGAAATGATTGCTGTTGTAGTTCCAGGAATTTCAACCAATTCTTTTTATTGCATTTTTCTTTTGGCAAGGATTACATCTAAATTAACTATCATGGAAATAATTAATTAGTTAACTCTTTTGCGTCTTTTATATTTATGCCTTCTTTTAAAATATCCGCTAAAAAGAACATCATATAGCCTAAAATCAGAAATACTAGCAATTCAGTTGACATAAGATCAATTAGTCTACTGGAAGTTGTTGCCCATTTTAACAAAACAATATCAATAAGGAATGTTCCAAATACAAATGCAAGAAATGATTTAGCTGCCTTATTAAATGATACACTCACCTCTCTTTGGAAAAATTTTCGCACAGCAAAGAGTTTCCTTGTTTTATTTAGCTGGTAAAGACCCAATATTATAAACCCAAAAACTATTATATAAAAAATAGCAAAAATCAGATAAGCCGTTATTGAGATTTGAAAATCACTGTTTATTAAATTGACCTTCGAGAAAAAGGGTTCATCAGGTAAACTCCATTCTTTTACTAGTTGAAAAGTCCATCGCAGGTAATCAATTAATTTTCCAAAAGCGAAAATAATTCCGATAATGTAAATTGTGTTAAAGGCTTGAATTCCTTTATTTGCTTTTTTTGTATTGTCATTTTTAAATGTCATGAGGCTATTTTTTTTTGTTGACCTAAAATTCGGATAAAGCAGAATGATTTGCCAGGTTAAATACAGCAATGCAGATTAATGAGGATGAGTGTATTTATTTTATGCTTTTATCGACCATTTAAAAATTCTTTATTTAAATGTATCTACATAGGTTTAGGAGGGAATGGAGCGCTTTTCAGAAAATATTATAGAGGTGTTAAATCCGGCTTAATTGGTTAAGTCGGGTTGCTATTAGCATTACTGTTTGACTTCTTTAAGAAGCACGACTATGAAATTAAATAGCTAATTACTTCATTCCTAACCAAAATATACTTAAAATTCTGTTGATTTAATTCACCTGAAAGGATTAGAAATGTACCATCAACTGCACCAATCTATTAGTCAATTCATTGACACTTCAGAGGAGGAAATGGCCTATTTAGAAAAGGCTTTTACTTTAAGAGAGGTGCCTAAGAAATGTAAGTTGGTGGAGGAAGGTCAGGTTTCACAAGAACTTTACTTCATCAATAAAGGACTCATCAGGCTTTTTTATTCAAAAGAGGGAGAAAAAATAACGGGGTTTATTTTTAGTGAAAACTTATTCTCCAGCAGCTATGATAGCTTTCTTACTCAAACGCCTAGTACTCAAACGCTGGAAACCATTGAAGACTGCGAATTATTAGTGATTACCAAGGATGGAATGGACAGACTTTATGAGCAAATTCCTTCCATGCAGATTTTTACCCGAAAAATGGCTGAACAGCGATTTATCAATGCCCAAAGAATTTTGTCTTCCTTTATTTTAGATAGTCCTGAGGAAAGATACAGGAAATTTGAGGCCGCCAATAAGGACTTGCTCCAGCGTGTACCCCAACATATTATTGCCTCCTTTTTAGGTATAACGCCAGTAAGCTTGAGCCGAATCCGTAAAAGACTAATGGAAAAATAGCAACTCGGCATTTCTTATCTTTTGTTAACGAAAAGGACTTCTAAGCTGTCGTAACTTCGTGATCAAATAAAAGAAAAGTTATGATGGAGATTAAAACTGAAGTGATTATCAATGCTCCTAAAGAAAGGATTTGGGATATTTTGACAGATTTAGAAAACTACAGAAACTGGAATCCTTTTGTGATTGAGAGCAAAGGGAAAGTGAAAGTAGGCGAGAAAATTACCAATACCATGAAAAATGGGGATAAAAACATGACTTTTACACCCCAAATTTTAAAAGTAAAAGAAAATGAGTATTTCGAGTGGTTAGGAAGTTTATGGTTTAAAGGTTTATTTGATGGCAGGCATTATTTTAAACTTGAAAGCCTAGAAGTAAACAAAAGCAAGTTGATTCATGGCGAGCGTTTTTCCGGTATACTGAGTAAAATAATCTTAAAAAAGATTGGAAAACAGACAGAAGACAACTTTGTGAAAATGAATTTATCTTTGAAGGAATTGGCGGAGAAATGAAATAGAGGTAGTTGTAAAATCACCAGTGTTATATTTCCTATCTGATTCACAACTAGTTTCATAATTGAATTCAAATTGATTTATACTGAAAAAAATACGTTTTTCTGTTTTTAAACTTCAATTAAAGCGTGTTTAGAGAGTGATGCCTGTGGTTTTCCGGATGAGCAAACTTTTTTATAGCTTAAGAAGTTTATGGGCTGATAATAAGCATGAGTTCTTTTATGATGAGGTGCTACTATTCAAATAATATGGGTCTTTATTATATACTCATAGCAATGAAAACTTTGTCTGAGTAAAAAAGGCAAGTGAATAAAAGTGCTAAATTTTGCAAACGTTTGCAATTTAATTACTCATAGTTTTTTGATAATTTCACCTTAAATTCAATGCTAAAAGATGCTTTTCATCAAAACTTCACCAGTTTATTTCAGTATATTTAGGTAATAAAATGAATTTTTTGAGACTACACTCTCATTTTTTACCTTAAAAACTCAAACTAAATGAAAAAATTGAATTATAAAGATGAAGTAGCCACCCGTTACACAGTTTATAACAGCCTTTTTCTAGATCTGCCCTACGATCATATTTACCGAACAGGAACTTTGCTACCCATGCTACAGCAAATTAGTGCACAAGGCTATGAAGAGGGGAAAGATCCTGCAGAAATAATCAATCAATTTAAGAAGGAAATTCTTGGCGATAAGGAGGAAAAACAACTTCATCAATTACTTTTTCAGTTAATTCAATATGTAGAAAGGCAAGTGCTACTTTTTGATTCTATTGAGGATGCCGCTTTTGAAAAAATATTTAATGTGGAAGGTAAAGGTTCTGTGAAAGAGCTAATAGGTAGAGTAAGACATGCCAATAAAATGGATCAGTTGAAGGAGAAGTTAAAAACCTTTTCTGTTAGAATTGTACTTACGGCACACCCAACGCAATTCTATCCTGGCAACGTACTAGCCATCAATAATGATTTGGAGGCTGCCATCCGAAAAGATGATTTAGCGGCTATTAATTCATTAATGCTGCAGCTAGGGAAAACTCCTTTCATCAATAAAGAAAAACCAAGTCCTTATGATGAAGCAGTGAGTTTATGCTGGTACTTAGAGAATGTTTTCTACAAGAGCATTCCAGCCGCTCTTTATGAGTTAGTAGAGGAGTTGGACGAGCCTTGGGAGGATTGGGCAAATCCTGATTTGCTCAGTGTAGGCTTTTGGCCCGGGGGTGATAGAGATGGTAATCCATTTGTTACACATGAAATTACCGTGAAAGTGGCTGATCGATTGAGAGAGACCATCCTGAAATGTTATTATAGAGATATAAGGGCCATAAAACGCAGACTCACATTTAAGGGCGTAGAGGATAAATTGCAAGAAGCAGAGCAAAAAGTATACAATGCTCTTTATGGAGATAAATCAAAAGGATTTGATCATCCGGAAGAATTAATTGAGGTGCTGAAAGAGGCCCTTAGTAAATTACAGACAGATCATAATGGCATTTTTTCAGATTTATTACAGAAATTTATACTCAAAGTAAGAATATTTGGCTTTCACTTCTCTATCATGGATATCAGACAGGATAGTCGTAAGCATGATGCTTTATGGGAAGATATTTTGGCCCATGCTGAAGATGAAAGTACGGTAAGTCAATACGAAAAAATGCAGGAATCAGACAAAGTGAACTTCCTGTTGGATTTTAAAACAATTCCTAAAGACATTAGCATTTACGAAGATTTTCATCAGGAAATGCTCAAGAGTTTCGATGCTTTAGAAGAGGTGAAGAAAAGAAATGGCAACAGAGCTTGTCACCGATATATCATTAGCAACTGCCAATCAGTATTGCATATTATCGAAGTATTCAAACTGGCTAACCTCAAATTAAGTGCAAAGGCTTTTGAAACATTGGATATTGTACCGCTTTTTGAAACCATTGATGATTTGGCCAATGCTTCAGGCATTATGAAACAATTATATGAGATTCCTGCCTACAGAGAGCATGTAAAACAAAGAGCTGACAAACAAACTATTATGGTAGGCTTTTCTGACGGTACCAAAGATGGTGGTTATTTAAGGGCTAATTGGTCCATTTTCCAGGCCAAAGAGGCACTAACAGAGATTTCAAGAGAATATGGCATTAAAGTGATATTCTTCGATGGACGAGGTGGACCACCCGCCAGAGGAGGAGGGAATATGCATGATTTTTATGCTTCTCTCGGCTCCAAAATTGAAGATCAGGAAGTACAGGTGACTATACAAGGGCAAACCATTAGCTCCAATTACGGTAAAGTAGGTTCTTGTCGCTATAACATGGAGCAGCTGCTTTCTGCAGGCTTGGAGAATCATTTATTTGCAGATGATAATAGAATCCTTAATAAGCAGGAGAGAGAATTGTTAGATCAGTTGGCAGAAACGGCCTATCAGCTTTATAAAGATTTTAAGAGTCATGATAAGTTTACTCCATATTTAGCTAATGTTACTCCTCTGAAATACTTTGGAGATACTAATATAGGAAGCAGGCCATCCAGCAGAGGAAAAGAAGGGGAACTCAAATTTGAAGACTTACGGGCCATTCCTTTTGTAGGAGCCTGGGCTCAAATGAAACAAAATATACCCGGCTTTTATGGTGTAGGTACTGCTCTTAGCACGTTGAAAGCAAAGGGCAAAGAAAAGGAAATCAACCAGCTTTATGCCGATTCGCTATTTTTCAGAACGCTATTAGGAAACTCTATGCAGTCTATTGCCAAATCATTTTATCCGGCCACAGCTTATCTGGGTAAGGATAAAGAATATGGCGATTTTTGGCAATTAATGAAAAAGGAATTCGATTTAAGTAAATCTGAGTTGGACGAAATAAGTGGAAAGAAGGGGATTTTACATGAAGCGCCTGTTTCTCAGGCTTCTATAGCCATTAGAGAGCGAATTGTACTACCATTAATTACGATACAGCAATATGCCATTCAAAAACTACGAGAGGGCGTAAAGGATGAAGAAACCTTTAAAAAGTTGATATTAAGAAGCATGTTCGGGATAGTGAATGCGGCTAGGAATGCGGCATAAAATTAATTTCAATAGTAATGGGCTAGTGAGTATTTGCCACTAGCCTATTACTTATATTATCCCAAGCAAAAGAAATGAAATTTGGTTTTCTATCACTTAAAATTAAAGTAAAAGTCTTAATTATTGCCGTTTATACATAAGTGGTTTTCAAGCATTTCAACCATAACTAAAATTTTCATTCACCACTTTCCAGAATGCTTC
Source organism: Cytophagales bacterium (assembly GCA_038258905.1). Taxonomy (GTDB): domain Bacteria; phylum Bacteroidota; class Bacteroidia; order Cytophagales; family Cyclobacteriaceae; genus Marivirga. The sequence continues at coordinate 2,296 of JBBSPJ010000069.1, read as the reverse complement.
TGGAGTTAAAGGTTTATGTACGAATTCTTTCACAGCAGGAATTAATGCAGCTTTTTCCTGATCATCTGGATTAATACTGGTAGTTAAAATAGTAACTACAGCTCTATCGTGGATGTCTTTAGATAATTCATCATATTCTTGGAGGAAATCCCAACCGCTCATGCCGGGCATGTTAAGGTCCAAAAATATGATGCCCGGTTGGGGACAATTTTTATAGGCACCTTTGCAAAGTAAAAAATCAAGTCCTTCCTTGGCTGATTTTACTGCCTCTATATGTACATCTAAATTTTCCTGCTCTAAAATTATTCTATGATAGAAATTTGTTGCTTCATCATCATCAATAAGTAAAATACAATTCAATTTTTTATTTTTTTCTGTCATATTTCTTTTCTAAGGGTAAAATAAAAAGAGCTGCCTTTTTCTATCTTCGAGTCGATCCATATTTTTCCGCCATGTAGCTCTACAATTTTACGGCAATAGGCCAAGCCCAGACCGGATCCTTCATATTCTTCCAAAGGATGCAATCGTTGATAGATGAAGAATATTTTATCATAATTTGCTTCATCTATTCCGATCCCATTGTCCGTAACGCAAAATTCTACATGTGTACTGGAAATTCTTGAAGAAATTTCGATAACCGGTGAAATGTTTGGTTTTCGGAATTTAAGTCCATTGCTTATTAAATTTTGGAAAAGCATACGTAATTCAATTGAATTGCCGTTTATATGGGGTAAGTCATTAAATTTAATAGTTCCATTAACAGCTTTCAATGTTGCATCAAAATCCATCACAATAATGCGCACCAACTCCTGGCAATCTATCTTTTCAACTTCTCTTTTATTTCCAATTCTGCTAAATTCCAGCAATCCTTTGACTAGGGTCGTCATTCTGCCTGTAGCTTTTGTCACATAATCCAGAATTTTTTTCCCTTGCTCATCAAAGTTGGAGTAGTACTTTTTATCTATTAATTGAGTCATGTTTCCTATGGTTCTTAAGGGCTCTTGTAAATCATGACTGGCAATACTCGTGAAACGTTCAAGCTGCTGGTTTTTAATAACCAAATCAGCATTTAAGTTTTCTAGTTGTGTTTTTTGCGTTGATAATTCTTCCTGCTGTATGTCTAATTTAATCACTTTTTCCAGTAATAAATCAGAACTTTTAGATAATTCTTCATTAGTCCCTTCAAGACTTGAAAAGCTGCTTTTTGCAATAAAAACAAGGGTTACACTCGTCCAAATAACCACTAAGGAGACAATCATGTTTAAGTTGGACAAATCATTTGAGTTAGCCTCCATTTCCTTGTTATGTATAACTGCCAGAAAAATTAGTAAGGTACAAATTGCTGCCGTGTAAACGCTGGCATATTTGCCGGGTAAGAGCCAGCTATACAATATAACAACAATATATAAACAAGCTACTGCTATGTTGTTATCTATATTTAAATCCGCTATAAAAATGACCACAATTAGAAATGCAGCCATAAAAATTAAGCCGGCATTTTGCATGCGCATCATTGATTTGCGTTTAGAGAGCATTATTTTTGCAGATTATTGAGTTGCTGTCGAAGTTCCAGATTTTCTACTTCATACTTTTTTAGTTGCTTTTCTAACTCATATGTTTTGAGTTTGTCATCAGGTTTGGTTTCTATTAGCTTCGGTAAATCTCGAATGAGCACAAAAGCAGTAGCTAAACTCACCAGAGCGGTCATTATCCGTAATAGTGCACTCAATCTGTATGCAGGCCAATAAAACATTACTGCATCCATTAAGTGGGTGCTTCCGCAAAGAATGATGAAGGCACCGAATAGCCAGAAAACCGGTAAAAATGGGAGATTATGCTTTTTTTGAACGAAAAATATGATGATTGCTGGAATCACAAAATAAGCTAGCCAAATGGCAATATCACTGGTGATATATAGCCAGCCGTGAAATGATGACCATTCCCCACATACCCAGCGCGCAGGCCAATCATCTGCCTGAAAGAGTTTACTTATAAAATCAACTATTTGTTCCATACTACATTTGTACTTATGCCCTAAGTAAATATACGTTTTAGTCTGTAGTAAAAAAAGTGTTTATTGGATCAATTATTACATAGTACGTTTGAAAAATGTAATAGAATTGTTGAAGTATTATGGTTAGGGATCGGATTCAGGAAGAATATTTAATGGGATTATGTTGTAGGAGAACGTTAAAAATTACTTTTTCGAATTATAACTCTCTATAGCTTTTTTAACAGAACCATATTGCTTAATTAATTGAAGTGCCTTTGCTTCCTCAAGGTTTAATCTTTCCAT
>JBBSPJ010000068.1:0-14538 GCA_038258905.1 Cytophagales bacterium | reverse complement strand
TGATTTTAAAGGTTTGTTGATGCTAAACAAATATAAAGAGATGGCTAAAGTAAACCCGACAAAAGGCGAGTGAAATGCTATAGGTTCATTCAAATAAATCAACTAGAATAAGGTTTAAAGAAAAGACTGTTTTAACTTAGTAGAGAAATTATGAAAAACAATCAATCAAAATTTCCTAAGCTTACAAAATACAACAGCTTTGAGGCAATGAAAGCTTCATCTAATACAAAAAGAAAATTAACCGATGAAGAAGCTTTAGAAAAAGCCTTGGAGCTGTTAGATTTCTTTCATTCTTTGCAAAACGCAAAGCGACTTAACTGATATTGTAAATGAACTACTATATTTTATTTTACAAAACCATTGAAAATTACGTAGAGAAAAGAGCGCCTTATCGTTCCGAACATTTAAAGCTGGCGAAAGAAGCATATGAGAGAGGTGATATAGTAATGGCTGGAGCCTTTGCAGAACCAGCCGATGGTGCTGCACTGATTTTCAAAGGGAATAGTCCCCAGGTCGCAGAAGATTTTGCCAATAATGATCCCTATGTAAAGAACGGCCTGATCAAAGAGTGGTCTGTGAGAACCTGGACAATTGTTGTGGGAGGTTAGTAATAAGTAAATGAAAATATTGATTACACACTCTCAGGTTTATTTTCTGAAGGCGGTAAACCTAATACTCCATCATTCAATTTTTCCGACCTAGAGTAAATATGAGAGGTAAATTTCAGACATTGGGATCGCAATAGGGTAAGCCGAAAAATAACCACTAAACTTAGCAGATTAATCTAAAATTCCCCCTTTTAGCAATGTCGAACATTGGATAAGAAGATGTCTGAACTTCCAATTCATTCAAGATTTTAAGCCGCCAACTCATTCTCACTAAAAGCAATTGAAAAAGTAGCCCCCGGGTGGGAGCTGATGGACAAGTTTCCATTGATTTGTCGGGTTAATGTACGCACTAGTTTTAAACCCAAGGATTTTGATTTTTCTATGTTCATATCTGCTGCCAAACCTTTACCAGTATCACTGATTGTGAGCACATACGCTCCCGAAATATCTTTTATCAACTTAATGTTGATTTGGCCTTGTTCCATATCTGCAAAAGCGTATTTCAGTGCATTGGATAAAAGCTCATTGGTAATCAGCCCTAAAGGAACTGCGGTGTCAATGTCTAGTGTAACTTCTTCAGATTCAATCACTACCACTATATCTTTTTCAGACTTGTAGGTTTGAGAAAGAAAATCACTGAGTTGACGCATATATTCATTCATGTTAATCCTCGCAAGGTTATCGTATTGATAGAGCTTTTCATGAATGAGTGCCATGGTTTTTACCCTGCTTTGACTTTCCTTCATGGCGTCAATAGTTTTACTATCACTGAGTGTGCGGGTTTGCATGCTTAGCAGGCTGGAAATAATCTGGAGGTTATTTTTCACCCTATGATGAATTTCTTTTAAGAGCATTTCTTTTTCTTTATTCTGCTCTTCAATTTCAGTGTTTTTAATTGATAAAGCTTTATTGGCTTTTTGCTTGACTCTCGATCGGTAGTAAAATATGAAGGCAATGATTAAAACGAGCAACAGACCGGCCAAACTCAGGTAAATCTGGCTTTGTTGTCTGGAGGTTTGTAAGGTTTGAATTTCCTTGTCTTGCTCTAATGCTGCAATGGACTGGTCTTTTTTCTCGGTTTCATATTGCGTCTGTACTTCAGCAATCTGTTGGGACTTTGTTTCATTGAATATGCTATCCTCGTATTGTTTATAGAGTTCATAATACACAAGAGCCTGTTTATAATCACCTTGTTTCTTACTATTAGTAGAAAGGCTTTCATAAGTTTCAACCAGCCTATCCCAAACATTTAGTTCAAGAGCTAATTCCAAAGATTTACTCAAGTAGTCAGTTGATTTCTGAAAGTTTCCTAGTTCCATGTAAGCGCTACCGAGGTTGTGGTAAATTCCTGACATGCTTTTTCTTCTTGAAGAAGGGTATTGATTAATTACTATCTCAAAATTGTTGATGGCACCTTTAAAATCTTTCCGTCTATATGAGATATTGCCTAATAGTATATAAGCACGTCTTACAACATCTTCAGAGTTTGCTTCCCTGGCTAATGACAAGCCGTTTTCGGCATAGTAAAGTGCAGAATCTAAATTGGATTGATCGAGTAAGAGAATTCCTAAACTTATATCTGCTCCAGCCATGCTTGATTTATCATCAGCTTTTTCAGCGAAATCTCTATTCAATTTAATATATTTTCTAATGTTGGTAGTGTCCTCAAGCCTGTGGTATAAATCAATCATATTCACATACCCGCTCCTCAGAAGCCTGTCATTTTCTAATTTCTCACTCAATATAATTCCCTGTTGAATAAAATCCAGACTCTTGTCAAAAACACTCATGGATTGGTATATAAACCCTTTATTATAATAAACTGTAATCCATCTTTCTGAATCAGGAGCAGTAATAAGTTGAAGTACGGAGTCCACTTGGCCCATGTAAAAAATTGCACTATCATAATTTCCATTCTGCTTATGTGCAAGAGCTAAATTTTCTAGAACCCTTGAAAGAGTACTGGTGTCTTGTAATTGCTCAAAAATAGGTAAAGTCTTTTTATAGTTAAGAATGGCAGAATCAAATTCGCCCCTCTTTTCCATTAATATGGCCAAATTCATAGCCATTCCAGCAGCAGATCTACCCATATCGGCCTCAGAATATAAAATAAGTGCTTTATTGAAGTGAGCTTTAGCAGCATCCAAATTTGACCGATAATATTCCAAGTTCCCAATGGCCTGGTTTAATCTTGCCAGTATCTCTGGTTGTTCTTTATATGCCACTCTTTTTGCTTCAGCATAAAAATAATCGTATGCTTTTGAGTTTAGAGTCTTTGAGGCTTCGTTCTCTATTATCTTATTGTAATTAATGATTGCTTGAAATTCCTGAGCAGAAATTGCTTTTTCAATTTTTTTCTGGTAAAAATAGATTGAGTCATCGACCCAGTCACTTTTCTGCGCGAACAAAATTGCTGGATAAAGAAAAGAAAATACAAAGCAAATCTTGAAGATTTTCTTCATGGTTGTAGAGGTAGATAGTAAAAAGTCAGTAAAAAATTCTGTTATCAATTTAGTAGTAAAATTGCAAAATACCAATAGCAAGTATTATTTTAACTCCAAAAATACTATATTTCATAGAAGTTTCTGTTCCTTTCCTAAAAACCAATAACTGTTGCTTCAATAGGTTGCGGCACAATGTTATTTACCGGTTTAGTGCTTTTTAAATAACTAAAGATAGCTTTGATATCCTCATCCTTCAATTCTTTATAATTCATCCAAGGCATAGGGGGCAATAGCATTCTTGTGCCATCCATTCCTTTGTACTTTCCTTCTGTAATAGCTTTTTTAAATTGGGCTTCTGTCCAGCTGCCCAAGCCAGTGGCATCGGGTGTCAAATTACCTGCAAATGAAATGCCCCATGGTCCAGCCGCTGCTGTTAAATCAGGATTCATAATAGAAAAGCCTCTTTCAGTGGCATCCAAATCAAAAGAAGCAATAGGTCTGTCTTGCGGGTAGCCTGAAAGCATCAGATGAGGAATAATTTCAGGGCCCATTGGACCCATTTTCTTAGGGGAATGGCAATCATGGCAACCCATAATATTTACAAGGTATTTCCCTTTTATGGCCAAGTCCTTATCTAATAATGTGGTTAATGAAGAAATTGGCTCTTCTTCATTTTTTATTTTACTCCCGCAGGAATAAATGATGCAGGCTATTAATAGTGCGCTACTAAAGGCTATTAAATATTTTGCAATTTTCATGATCTGTAGATTTAAATTTCTTAAAGTATTTCATAAAAAAGGAGCCAATCACTAGGATATGGCTCCCTCAATTGAATTTAGACTATTATTCAAAAGATCATTGATGATTATATTAATTGGTCAATTCAAATTTTACAGGAAGATGATATTTAATATCTCGTGCTGTTCCATCCTTGATGGCTGGAGTCCATTTTGGCATCTTCTTGGCTAATCTAATAGCTTCATTGTCCAATTCCTTGTTGACTGATTGCGCTACTTTTATGTCTTTAATTTCACCATTTTTAGTAATGGTATAAGCTAATATTACTGTGCCTTCCACGCCTTGTCTTTTGGCTAATTCCGGATATAGCAAATTGGTACTCATAAATTCAGCAAGGGCTTCGTTTCCGCCTTTAAATGAGGGGGCCATCATTTTTGAACTATTCTTGTCTTCTACTATTTCCGGTACGGAAGAATTGTAAGCATATTCTGCCTGAGAAAAGGCTGAAGTAATGGTTAATGCTCCTAATACTATCAAGGTAATCATTTTTAAAGTTTTCATTTTATCGATGTTTAGTGGTTCTTTTTTTTCTGAATAATCGAATATAGCCACTTAACTCATTGATTGGCTTGGGATAGGGATGAACAGTAGTATGTTGTAAATAAAGTGTATGAAAATGTGGATTTAGGTTTTTTGAGGGAATTCTGCTCGTTCAAACTACAGATGAACGATGTCGGCACGTTACAAACGTCAGACATCTTAGATTAGCAGACTGCCGGTCTACCTTAAAATGGTTTTTTAGCTAAAATACAAGATGGATATCTTCGGAGGGTAAAATGTATATAAATCACCAAACATAATAAGCTAGTCTTATCGTAGTTTTACAAATTAGGGTAGCTTAAATAAGCTTTTCCGCTAAAAAAGCCGGTCTGACTATCGTCTGACCTCAGATACTGCTTAGGTCAGACGATAGTCCGGAGATTGCAATTAAAGAAATCATCGATGTCGGCACGTTGCAAACGTCAGACATCTTAGATCAGCAGACTGCCAGCCTACCTTAAAATGGTATTTGATTAGAAAACAAGTCTGACTTTTACGCTAATGTTTCATGAGACATGGTACATGCAAGCACGAACCATGGAGGTTTAATTGGAAAATCTATTATTCAAATAGTATTAATCTGATTGAGCAACCAGCTATGCTGCGTACGGCTAATAGGGATTTCTTGTCCACCCACATGCACAGAATGCGCTTCTATAGCATCAATAGCATTTAAATTAATCAGAAATGATTTATGGATACGAGAGAAATGGTGCCCTTCCAATTTCTGCTCCAACTCTTTAAGGGTAGATCGAAGTACATACTTTTTATTATTGGCGAATATGTTGGTATAATTAGCATCAGCCTCCAAATACAGAATATCGTTAAATTTAAGCTTCACCAACATGCTGTTGTTTCTCACAAATAAGCTATCGTTTAATACAAAGCCGGGGTTATGATCTGATTCAACCTTATGATTATTTGTTTCGGCAAAATTATTAAGCGCCATTTCTACCGTAGTATGAATATCTTTTTCCTGGAAAGGCTTGACTAGATAGCCAAATGGCTTCACTTGCTTGGCCCTCTCTAGTGTAGCCGCATCTGCATGTGAAGAGAGGAATATAAAGGGGATTTTAAATTGCTCATTGATGTCGTTAGCGAGCTCGATGCCATCTTTACCTCCTTTAATCTGAATATCTAGCAGCGCAATATCAGGTGCATGTTCTTCCAACAGCTGCAATGCTTCTCTGGCGCTAATGGCAATGCCGCATACCTCATAATCCAGACTTTCAAGTATGTCTTTTAAATCTTCGGCTATGATCAGCTCGTCTTCAACTATTAGAATTTTAATCTTGCTCAATTTATCCCAAATTTTACATATAGATTCTAAATGTAATGATTAAAATGAATAAATGTTTAGGATTTTAATGATTAATTCAGTGATTATTTTAAGGAGAAATTGAGCTGCCATTTAAAGAATTTGTAAAGTACATCAAATGATGCCGATAATACTTCCGTTACATTTTTGATAATAATCCTTAGCTCAGCAGAAATTAGAATAGGAAAATTAAATTATTTCTTTCTCCATCATCTTTATAGCCTTAATTAACTCACTCATAAAATCTTTCCTTTTAGCCTCACTTAATAAATCAATCGATAAAAATGGATTTAAATCTTCCAGTTCAACCAAAAGGAGGGAGCCATCTTTTTGGCGGCAGGCGTCTACTCTCGTGATGCCTCTTTTCATATTATTCCACCGGATGAAGGGTTCTGCAAAGCTTAAATCTTCGGATGTAGTTTCGTACTGTTGCAAAGCCCAGCGCTTTTCCTTGTCGGGAGCATATAGTGCATATTGAAACTCATTATTGAGGTAATAAAATGAAACTTCATATTCAAAATCGATAAAGGGTTGAATCAACTTACCTTGTGGGTTTTTCAGAAATAACTCTTTATGACTCATCACTTCCATGCCAATGGAATCGGCTCCATTAAACAGTTTAACCATGTATTTATCAGCTGCAGGAAATTTAGAAAGCCCTGCAAATGTGTCCACAGTAGGAATAACCGGATAACCTAATTCATATAAATCCAGCAAATACTGCTTGCCTTGCTGATCTGCTTTGCCATCAAAAGAATTGAAGGTAAGCAGGTTTTTTTCCTGAACTTGCTTCATAAACTCATTGAAATACTCCTGGTAAGCACCCACCGGTCCTGTATTCCGAAATACGATTAAATCGGCTTTATCCAAAAGTGCTACTGCCTGCTGGGGGTGCCCAATTAATACATTGAAATGTGGTTGAAGCTGAGAAGTAATATATAAGTCCTCCTCATAATATTTTCTTCCTTTGGCTTGGTAATAGAGGTCGGTGAGGTAAAGTAGTGTTTGCATTTTGCAGATTCGATTAATTTAAGAAATCAAAAATAATTATATTCTTAACAATTTTATTGCTCCAACCATTTCCTGAAAGCGGGTGTTTGAGATGTACTAGTTAAAACATGTTGTTTGTAATTCTTCAGGCTAATGGATAAACGATCGTTGAAAAAGGGTTCCATTTGATGGATAAAATCGATGTTAATAATTTCGCCCCTATTTATTTGGAAGAACTTTTTTGAGTCTAGTTCTTTGGCTAAATCTGCTATTTTATACCTGAACTCATATGTTTTATTTTCATCATCAATTGCTGTACATTTGCCTTCATGGGTATAAATCAGCTTCACACTTTTCATTTCCAATAAAGTCATTGCATTCCCAGACTTCACAAGAATTCTTTCTTTAGCAGGGATGTCTTTTTTATTGAGTATTTCTGCTAACTCCTGCCAATTGAAATCTGTATTACTGGGTTTCAATTGTTTAAATTTATCCATAGCAGCAGAAAATCTTTGAAAACTTACCGGTTTTAGCAGGTACGCTATACCATTTCCATCAAAGGCATCTTGATAGTAATTATCATAGGCAGTGGTAAAAATAATGGGGCATTTGATCAATACTTTTTCAAGGCTGTTAAAAACCGGGCCATCAGGTAACTGAATATCTGAGAAAATTAAATCTGGCTCTTTGTTTTTCTGCAACCAATCAACTGTTTCTTCATTAGAAGCCAATACATTGATCACCTCCATGCCTCCATATTTTTCAATATGGGCAGCCAAGTGTTCTGCATTTAGCTTTTCATCTTCTATAATTAATACCTTCATATGCTATGCAACAATCGGAATTTCAACAATAAAGAAGCCATTTTTTTCTGAATATTTAATACGTTTCCCAAGAAGCAATTCATATCTTTTAGAAATATTAACAAGTCCTAGTCCACTGCTTTCTACATTTTGTTGCAAACGGACAGGGTTACTCACAATAACTTGGTCTCCATTCCTAATTATTTCAATGGCCAAAGGCATTTTTTCATTTGCTTTATTATGTTTGATGGCATTTTCAATACAGTTATGCAAAACAAAGGGTACCACATAACCTGATTGATCTTCCACTGATATTTTTACTTGATAAATACCGCCAAATCTACCTACTATCAGCTGATTATACTGCTCTAAAAATTCAAGTTCTTTTTTTAATGTCACCGATTCGCTTTCATTATGCTTTAAAAAATATCGATAGACTTCAGATAAATTATCTAAAAATACTTCCGCTTCTACACTTCCCTTTCTCATTAAGGAGGAAAGTATGCTTAGGTTGTTGAATAAGAAGTGGGGCTCGAGGTTTTTAGTAAGCAATTGAGATTGTAGGCTTTGTTTTTCAATAGCAAGTGTTTGGTTATTTTTAAAATAAAGAAATGCTAACGTTATACCGGTTACCGGTATAAAGCTTAAGGAAAAGCCAAATACTGTATTACCTAAGAGTTGATTGGCATCTACAAATAGGCCATTTAAGACTCTGACTATGGCAAAATAGGTACTCGTAAATATTATAAATAGGATGGCAGAGATTAAAAAGGCTCCTACTACTTTTACTTTTGAGAGTATTTTCATTTGTAAGCTGGCATACCAACCTAATAATGTGGCGAAAAATGCTAATAGGGAATTTACTACACCGAAGATATGATCTCCAAAATTGAAAAAATCAAGGTCACCTTTTTTGACAATAAAGAAGTTAAATGTGGATAAGGTATTAAGGGCTATGATTCCTAATAGGATAAAAACATTGTATTGAATAAGTTTGGTTTTGTTTTCTCTCTCCATTTTGTGTTAAAATTAAAAAAGCCTGAGGAATTAACCTTGTTTACCCATAACAAAGATAAGAGTGATGACAATAATCAATTGTAAAATATTGTTTTTCAATTGATTATCGTAAGCGCTAATTCCTCAGGCATAAGTTTAATCAGAAATTTTTATAAAAAATCTTTAACCTGCTGATTCTCAGTAAATGTTTGAATTTTAGGATTTCCATCTTTATCTACATAAATCATCAATTTAGGTTTGCCTTCTAAATCATTCAAGAATAGACCATTACTATTGCCTCTTGTTTTACCTAAAAACATGAGCGATCGAACCCCGCTTTCTTCTTGAATTTGCATCATACTAGCTTTTCTTTCTTCAATATTTTCAATTTCTTTTGCAGCTTCCATGGCTTTCATAGTTTTTGCCATATTACTGCCTCCGGGATAATCATTGATCATAAACCCTCTGGAAGAATTAATTTTATCACCCTCTACTAACTCCTGATTTAATATTTGGATTACCTGATCGTTTTTGTATTGATCGAAAGTGATTGACATGCCACTACTTACTTTACCATCCTTATCTGTTGCTCCAAAAATCAATCCTCCACATTCATCACCTTCATCATTGAAGAAAATCATGCCCGAGTGCCTTTCTCTATGAGCCATATCTTTTCCATCCATGCGCCCGGAATGCTGCCTGGCTTTATTGCTTAATACCATTCTGATGGTGCCGTCATCTTCTATAATGTTAATCCGTTTAACAGTGAGCTCATCCATTTTTTGGTGCAATTGAGAGGTTGTAAATGCGGTAGCTAAAATGGTAAATAATAATAGACTGCTAAAAATTGAGTAAAGCTTCCAATTCATGTTATTTTTTGATTCCGTTTTCATAGTGTTTTTCGTTTAATTTATTCAAAAGTAGGGGAGAGAATGCAGTTGCTAAACACGGTTTCAATGAATTAGGGGGAATTCTCAATGAATTGCGGGAATTATGGAATAGAACAGGTTGAGGAATAGTTTGAAGTTTGATCTTATCAATATATATGAAATCTATTAGACTAGATTCCAGAAATACCCCATTCACTTTTATTTAAAGGAAAGAATAGGGATTGTCTACATTTATAAGCTTGTATAAGATGGGGAACTCTTGCCAAATAATTATGGATAGAAATAAAAAAGTGTATTTTTTGAAAACTAATAGTTTTTAACCAAGCTCTGGTTAAAGCGTGAGAAACTTTATAAATATTGAAGGCTTAAAATCAAAACAGGAAAAAGGTAAAAAAAAGTTAAAAGGAAAGCTTTTTAAGCCAAAATGCTTTGAATATCTTCCTGCGTTAAGTTCTTCATAAAATTCTCCTCGGTACTTATTAAGTCTCTGGCTAAATTCACCTTTCTCTCTTGCAGGGCAAGAATTTTCTCTTCTACAGTATTGGTGGTGATAAACTTATAAGTAAATACCTGTTGCTTTTGCCCTATTCTATGCGCTCTATCTACTGCTTGTTGCTCAATTGCGGGGTTCCACCAAGGATCCAATAAAAACACATAATCAGCTGCGGTCAGGTTAAGTCCGAGTCCACCGGCTTTTAAGGAGATAAGGAAGACTGATATCTCCTCGTTTTCTTGGAAATATTTAACTTGTTTCTCTCTGTCTTTGGTGCTGCCATCTAAATAAGCGAATTTGATATGGCTACGCTCCAGGTAATCTTTCATTAATGCCAAATGCTTCACAAACTGGCTAAATACCAATACTTTATGGCCCTCTGAAATGATAGAAGTGAGCATGTGGGTTACATCTTCCATTTTTCCGGAATCGCCCATATATTCTTTGTCCACCATTTTTGGGTGGTTGGCTAACTGTCTCAATTGTGTTAAGCCTTGCAATAAAATCATTTGAGATTTTCTAATGCCATTATGCTCTATATGTTCCAGAATTTTATCTCTGTAAAAGGATTTCACCTCTTCATATTTCTCTTCCTGCATGGTGGTCATGCTGGAATAGTGTATATTCTCAATTTTATCGGGCAATTCCGTTGCAACTTGAGATTTATGCCTCCTCAATATAAAAGGTTTAATTAAAGTAGCCAGTTTCGCAGATTTTTGTTCGTCTTGCTTTTTTTCAATAGGCGTTACAAATTCATCTTTGAAGAATTTCTTGGTACCCAATAAGCCCGGGTTTACAAACGACATCTGCGACCATAAATCCATGGTGCTGTTTTCTACCGGGGTACCGGTAAGCACTAAGCGTCTACGTGATTTTAATTTTTTTACAGCCTTAGCAATATTAGAATCCGGGTTTTTTATGGCTTGCGACTCATCCAGGATAATGAAATTAAAATAATAATCTGACAAGATATCAATATCTAGCCTGGTAATGCCGTAAGAGGTAAGCACTAGGTCATAATCTTCAAATTGCTTGGAATCCTTAATTCTGTTGCTGCCGGTATAAGTGAATATTCTTAAATTAGGAGTGAATTTCTTCGCTTCATTTAACCAGTTATAGATTAATGAAGTAGGCATAATTAGTAAATTAGCATTGGTTCTGCCATCCTCTTTTTCTGATTGCAGCATGGCCAGTGTTTGCACTGTTTTACCCAAGCCCATATCATCTGCCAGGCATCCTCCAAAATTATACTGATTTAAAAATTGGAGCCAATTGAAGCCCGCTCTTTGGTAAGGTCTTAGTTCGCCGGCAAAATCAGCAGGAAGTGGATGGTCATCAATTTGAGAAAAGTCTCTTAGTTTAGATAACTTTCTATCCATTTGCACTGAGGCCAATTCGCTATTTTCAAGGTCTTGCACTAAGGCCAAATGGTGCTTGCGGATTTTCATATTGCCCTCACCATCCTTTTCCATAAAGCTAAACAGCTCAGAATAATCTTCGAACCAGTGAGAGGGAATTACAGCATATTGGTTGTTAGGCAGCTGAAACTCTGTTTGATTTTTAGCTATGTGGTTTTTGAGTTCCTTGAAGGAAATTTCATAATCACCAAACAAGATGGTGGCATTGATGTCAAACCAATCTATACCCTCAGAAATATCTATTGAGATAGAGGATCTACCCAAGAAGTACTGTTTGCTTGTAATCTCTTTGTCTTGCTCTATTGTGATGCCATTTTCATGTAGCCAGTCAGTATTTTTTGAAATCCAGCTAAAGGCTTTTGATTTTTCAAGGGTTAATTTACCTTTCAATAGGTTCAAGCCTCTGCTAATTAAAGCATCCCTCAGGCTTTTTTCTTTTATGATATTACGCACCAGTCTTTTAAATAAAAACTGACCCTCTTCTTTTTCTACTTTTACAGAAACCGCTTCGTTATTTCCTAAGAGAAAAGTGTGCTCTCCATATTGAAACTTTAATTCTAGCAATAATTTCCCTTCCTCTTCTTCTTTTTTACCTTTATTTGATTCGAAAAGATCTAGATTACCTTTTGAGCTTGCCAGCTCTGATAATTTTAGTTGTGGTGCCGGGTCTTCCCTGTAAGTTTTAATTTTAAAACCCTTGGCAAAAACATCGAAAGAGGCCACTAAGGGAGCCACAAACTTTTTAAAATATTGTTCTTCCACTTTTTCCGGAATGGCAATAAAATATTTGTTCAGAAAAGGCTTCAATTTTTTACCATCCGGATCTTTGGCAAAAGAATATAAGTTCTGATTCACCACCATGTAGGCTGGCTCATTGCATATTAAATAAGCTCCTTTATATTGAAAATCTACTTTTTCACCATTGTGCTTTATGGTGGGGAAGTAATGCGTGTTTTCTTCATTCTTCACAAAATGAAATAAAATAGTGGCTTTTTCTTTATGTATTTCAATTTGGCGCCAGGCAGGTTCTCCGTCATTTCCCATTTCGAAGAGCATTTTATTAGATATTTTGCTCAGAATTTTTGCGCGCTTTCGTTCAAGGTATCTTTGTATTTCTTCTTGTAAGAGTGTATTTCCTTTTTCAGGATGATACACTTTATCAAAAAAGTCAGATGTTCTTATTTTAGTTTTATAAAATTTTCTGGCAATGGCATCTTGCTGAATGGAATCCATTAATTCAATCAATTCGTAATCCACCTCATCTAATCCTTTGGCAAATTCTTTGGCATTTTTGGCTGAAATATTCTGATGAGCAAAGGTTAAATCTCCTCTACTGTTTTTTTGTACCACGAATGACTCAAAAATGTAGCCTAGAAATTCGTGCTCAAATAGGGAATAGATAATCTGAAAAGGTTGAGTGGTTGTTACCTTCATTATTAAAAAACTTGGCGATTGTTCAGTTAAAATGAAAAAATTTATAAAATCAAGATCGAAATTTAATAAATAACCATGAATTTTAGGTAGAAAAATAGGGAAAATACTATAATCTATGAATTTCTAAAGATTTTACGGCAACTGAGGCAGGCTTAAAGGAAGCAACAAAGGTAATTACAATAATACTTAACATAGTAAATATAAAATCTGATGGGATCATCTTTACCGGATAGGCCTCTTGAACGGCCGATGCCATGCCCATAGAGATAAGACCAAACTGTTGTTGAAGGATACAAATAATTAAACCAAGCGTGCCACCAATGATAGCGCCGGTAAAGGAAATGATGGCACCTTCTGTGAGAAAGATATTTCTAATTACTTTCTTAGGCGTACCCATGGCATATAATATACTTACATCTCTTTTTTTATCAAGGGCCAACATCGTTAAAGAAAAGAAAATATTAAAAGAAGCAACGGCTAAAATAAAAGTGAATGTAATGTAGACGAAAAGCTTTTCAATTTTAATGGCTTTCAATAAGGAGGCATGTTGTTCATCTGAGTTAAGCACATCAAAATTACTACCGAAACTTTCAATTAAGCTTTTCTGCACCTGTGAAATGCTTTTTGTACCATCCAGATTAATTTCTAAAGCAGTAAGCAGATCAGACTTGCCTATTAATTTTTTAGCAAAGCGGAGAGGTACGAATATATATTTTTCATCATATTGTTTTTCAATGGCAAAAACGCCAGAAGGCATCAATATACCTGAATTGTACATGCTGGAAGGATTAGTTACGCCAGGCTTAATATTTTTAGGGTAATAAAATTGCAGTGCCAAAAAATCGTTTCTAGGGTTGATGGCTAAATCGTAGCGAATTCCCCGGCCCACAATGGCAAAGTTCTGCTCTCCTTCCTGTAATTTTATTTGTCCCTCTGTAATGTAGTTTTTTAGTTTGTTTGACGCTATAAACTCGGGGCTAACTCCTTTCATGCGCACTACTGTTTCACCATCATTATATCTGACTAAAACATTATCTTCAATTACGCGGGTAACACTACTAATCCCTTGTATCTGATTCATTTCTCCCTCCATGGCTGCATCAAACTCAAAAAATTTACCTTCTTTTAGTGCAATCTTTAAGTCTGCATCAAAAGTGCCATAAAGTGAGCGAATTAAATCTTCCAGCCCATTGAATACACTTAATACAATAACCAATGCCATAGTGCCAATGGCTACTCCCAGCATAGAAATGATAGAAAGCACATTGATAAAGCTTTTTTTCTTTTTAGAAAAAAAATATCGTTTAGCTATAAAAAAGGAGAGCTTTTTCAAGGCAGGCTATTAATCGTTTTTATCACTCTCTTCCTCATCATCTGCTGGAGGAATATCAAGTTTGGAAAGTATAGAATCAATTTTATTGGCCTGATCTATGGTTTCATCTAAATAGAATACGAGCTCCGGCACAATTCTTACTTGTTTGCCAATTCTATTGCCCAAGTGTTTTCTAACCTCACTCTTCTTGGCTTGAATAGCCTCTAAAGTTTCTTTAGGGTTATCGGAAAGCATTAAGCTTAGGTAAATTTTGGCCAAGCCTAAATCGGGCGACATTTCTACTTCAGTAATAGTAATAAATGATCTTCCGAAGGCATTATTCATATCTCTTTGAAAAATTTCGCCTAAATCTTTCTGTATTAATCTTGAAAATTTCTGCTGTCTGGTACTTGCTGCCATAATATTCTTTCTTTTCACTACAAATATGCATGATATTTTATACAATTTGTCCTTTATACTCTAATTTAGCATTT
>JBBSPJ010000067.1:0-14670 GCA_038258905.1 Cytophagales bacterium | reverse complement strand
TAAATAGTAAATAAAAATGCCCCTGCATCGGCAAGGGCATTTTTATTCTTCTTCATCTTTACTTTTTCTTTTCTTCTCTTTAATAAAATCTAAATCGTCTCTATCTTTTAACTTCTTATCCTCAACCTCTTTATTAAGAAAAGCATTAATCTTATCTATATCAAAGCTGGTTTTTATTTCACCAAATGTATCTATTTTAACATCAAACCCTTTTAACTCAGGGTTTACAGACGGGGATTGATCTTTCTTATCTTTCTCACTTTTTTTCTTCCTGCTCATAATTATTTTACTTGGTTCTCTAACGTATCTAACGCTAAACGGATGCGTTCTGTTATTTCATCCTTACCAAGTATTTCAATTATCTCCATTAAGTCGGGTCCATTCCCTTTTCCGGTGATAGAAACGCGCAATGCCTGCATTACTTTGCCCATTCCTATACCTTCTTGTTCCAGAACATCTGTTAAAATAAGTTTCGATTTTTCTGCATCAATCACGGATTCTTTTTCAAGTGATACTGCATACAATTCCAGTACCTTTACGGCCTCCCCTGTCCACTTTTTATTGATCACCTGCTCGTCATATTCAGCAGGTTTTTGGAAGAAAAACAAGCCCTCAGTATAAAATTCATGGGGAAAAGTAACCCGTTCCTTTAATGCGTTCACTACTTTTTCTGCTTTCTCCTGACTTACTTCAAGATCATGAGCTTTCAAATCTTTTAATAGATGCTGGGCTAATGCTGCATTATCTTTGCTCTTCAGGTATTGTTGGTTAAACCATTTGGCCTTGTTGATATCGAATTTAGTACCTGATTTCCCGATTCTTTCTATCGAAAATGCTTCAACCAGCTCATTGACACTGAAAATCTCTCTTTCATCACCGGGGTTCCAACCTAAAAAGGCTAAAAAGTTCAATAAAGCATCCGGTAGATAGCCGTCTTCCCGGAAACCTGCTACATCCTCACCGGATGCAGGGTCTTTCCACTGCAGAGGGAAAATCGGAAAACCATGCTTTTCTGCATCACGCTTGCTTAATTTACCGTTACCATCAGGCTTTAATAATAACGGGAGATGAGCAAATTGAGGCATGCTGTCTTCCCATCCAAAAAATTGATACAGCAATACATGCAAAGGGGCTGAAGGGAGCCACTCTTCTCCACGAATTACATGGGTTATTCCCATCAAATGGTCATCCACAACGTTTGCTAGGTGGTAAGTAGGCATGCCGTCTGATTTCATCAAAACCTTATCGTCCATCTGTGAGGAATGTACCATTACCCAACCGCGAACCATATCATTCAATCTCACTTCATCTTTACGGGGCACTTTTAAACGAATTACGTAAGGCTCACCTGCCTCCAGTTTTTGCTTCACTTCTTCTGCTGATAAAGTCAGAGAGTTGCTCATTTGCATGCGGGTAATTGCATTATATTGCGGAGTGGCCACTCTGGCTGCTTTTAGGCGCTCGCGCATGGCTTCAATTTCTTCAGAAGTATCAAAAGCATAATAAGCATTGCCTTCATCTACTAGCTTTTGCGCATATTCTTTGTAAATGGCTTTGCGCTCACTTTGTCGGTAAGGGCCTACACTGCCTTTATTGTTCCAGGGGCTTTCATCAGGCGTAATGCCAATCCATTCTAAAGATTCCTTGATATAATCTTCGGCAGTATCAACATAACGGGTTTGGTCGGTATCTTCAATTCTTAAGATAAAAGTACCCCCTAATTTTTTAGCATATAAGTAATTATAAAGGGCAGTTCTTAAACCACCAATATGTAAAGCGCCTGTTGGGCTGGGTGCAAAACGTACACGTACGGCTGTGCTCATGAGTATTCAGTTTTTTAATTCAGGGTGCAAAATTAAGCATTATAAATTAACTAAGTGGAGCGTGTAGTGTTTTTATTGAATGACCTAAGTCAATAATATTTCCAAAATATTTAAATTATTTGTATAAAAATTTGCTTTTTTCAAATCATCAAATCATCTTTACAATATAGAACAAACCTTAAAGGTTCCCGCAATTAGCTTATAGAATTAAAATTGCTCACTGCTCATCATAGGTTTTTTGGTTTATCAATAAAGTATTTACCTTAAAATAAAACCAAATGAAAAGAACCCAACATCAAAGGTTTCAACTAAAATTGCAATTTTTCTCTACATCTTTTATCAGATATTTCGTATTTAGCTTTACATTAATACTTTTGTTCACCTCTTGTAGCAAGGAGGAAGAAATAAAAGTTGAGGAGGCAAAAGACATTACAATTGATGAAGTGAAAGCTGAATTTAATTCTCGTAAAGTACAAAATGCCAATTCCAGAACGAGTGAGGCAAGCAGTGTGGATATTGTATGGGATTTAGCAGTTTACAAGGAATTGGCAATAGGTGATGTATTGTTTTTCCCAACTAAAAGCACTGATGCTACTGAAGGTAAAAAGTATGTAAGTTCAGGTGAAGGCACTAAACGTTTTCCTGTTGATTATACCTCTTTCGGCAGAGCTTATAAAGATGAAGATGATATTGTAGTATTAGAGTACATAATGCCAGTGCCAACAGCAAATACAGCAGAATTTACGGGATATTTTTTGGTCAGTGATTGGGGAGGCGAGGCCAAGCGAATTAAATTTTATGAAAATGGAAATTTCGTTAGAGAGGCAGAGGTTAGCCAGCAGTCAGTTATAGATGGAGAAAACAATCGATCAATGGCAAGCTGCACAATTATTGACCATTACTGGTGTGTAACTGCTTCTGGGGGAGGCAGCTCTTACACTACTTGCACTTATGAGGGCTCAACAATGACATGCGAGGCACCAACCTTAGCCCCACCTGACCCAGCAGACCCTGGTCTTGGAGGAGGAGGGCCATCCAGCCCATCCGGCCCTGGCGGTTTATGTGCTCACCCCTTGATTGAAGGCATGTGGGTAGATTGTGATGAAGTGATTTGTAGTGAGGGATTTGAGGCTGATGCAAATGGGGAATGTGTCCCTGATTGTGGAGAGAACATGGTGCTTGATGATGAAGGTAATTGTATATTGGATTGTGGTCCTGATATGGTGCCAGATGGTGAGGGTGGGTGTAAACCACCAGGATTTAGAATTTGTAATAGATATATAGCTTTTGATGAAATTCCAGATGATTATGAAGAAAGCAGTTTTACAGGTGAAATGCTGAATGTTAATGTTCCAGCTATACATTCTGAAACTGGTGATAGGGTTAGTGCGTTTTGGGGAGCATGGTGTGTTACCTATGGTACTAGTGCGACAATTGTAAATAGCAAAAATGATGCTTCAAATATTTTTAAAGAAGCATGGGAATTATCTACAATTGAAGCTGAAATTTGGTTAAATTTACAATTTGATAAACCTTCAGATTTAGATTTTTCAAATTATTATAAAGCTATATTTGAAATTAATCTCGCTAATTTGGCTGGAGGTGTTATTTACCTAACAACTGGAGGTGGATGTGAAAGTACTTCATCCACATGGTTGAATTACTGTAATAATTAAACAAAAGTAATGATTGAGTACCTACAGAATTATAAGCAAAGCGTTGTTGGGAATTTATATAATTCAATCGATTACTATTATCCAAATATTGATGAAGTATCAGCTTCCAATTTGCAAAATGAAGAAAAGAAAACTAATAAAAGAAAAAATTTAATTTCTCTCAAGCTCCATGATATAGATGAATATAAACTTTGGTTAAATTTTCTGGAAGACTTAAGTCGTAATGGAATAGAAAGACCTAGGAATATAAATATAAAGCAACAACCTTCCTACAATGGTGAAATCATAATTAGTTCTTGGCAAAAAAACGGGGTGGAAAATGCGTTATCTTTGTTATTTAGCGTAAGCCTTTTAGGCCCTTTTTATTCTATAATTGGTGTAGAAAACTTGAAAATTCCCAGAGATCAAGAAGGGGAGAAATATAATACGTCTTTTAATGGTCAAATTATGGCATTTGCTTCACCAACGAAGCTCTTGAACCCTTATTATGAAATCTTAAAAGTTAGAATTGAAAAAAATTTTAAAGGGTATAAACATGTACCATATAATATTCTAAACCTTAGTGTCAAAGGTCTAAATTCATCAAATGATTCAGTATATAAAGCACTGTTTGATGGCCCTTTTCGTTTTCCTAAAATTGTTAAGGGAAATAAATATTATCCATTGGAAGATTGGAAAAATAACACTGATTTAAATACCTGGAAATTGGGACCTACTGATTTTTAATTTTTGTATTTATTTGTATTCAAAAATTATAGGGTTTTATTGTATTATCACTTATTAAGTTTCTTATGAAAATTATCTAAATTTTGATGACACTAAAAATATACTGCCTTGTACCATGCTTAATTTTCATTTTGTTGTCATGTAATGAAAACAAAAGCAAATTAGAGTTTGAAAACAACCTCGAAATAAAAAACCAAGAAGGAACGTTAATTTTAAGTGATTTTGGTTATACACAAATACCGGATGAAATAGGGTTAATGACTGATCTCAACAAATTAACTATATCTAAAGAGGATAATAAATGGCTAGTTTATCCTCCAAGAAGCGCATGGGTTGCTGATAAATTACCAGTTAAGTCAAATAAGTTAACCAATGAAATTACTAAACTAAAGCAATTGAAAATATTAAATATTGGTTTTATGGATTTAACGTCTTTGCCAAATGATTTTCATAAGCTTCAACATCTTGATTCTTTAAATTTAATGATGAATTACCTTGATATAACCAACGAGCTTAGTAAGCTTAAAAAGTTGGAAAACCTACGTTACATAAATATATTGGGTAATAAATTAGACACCTTACAAATAAAAAATTGGCAGGAGGAAAATAATGGCTTAACAATTGTTTATGATTGGAAAAACCTAAATTAAATCAAAGTCAAATTATTGAAATAATTATTCTCACCCAATCAACCTTAACAACTCCTTCCGGCTTTTTTCATAGGCACTTTTAAAACGACTTAAAATCACCCAAAAGCTGGTTATTAATATAATAATTGGCAGAAGTACAGTGAGCATATCCTCTCCTTGGGCATAGGAAATCATGGAGAAAAGTAGCATTAGAATAAACCAAAAGCCGAGAAAGAACTTCACGCTGGGAAAAAGGCTGTAGGTAATGTAAATTAAGCTGCCGGTAGAGCTTTGCTCAACTTTACCTTTAATAAGCGGCAAAAAGTTGTCAGGTTTTTGTACCATTTTTGAAATAGCAAAACCTGTATTGCTTACTTTGCCATTAAAGAGAAAAACCTCTTCAGTGTCATGTTCTAAGGCCCTGTTTTGAAAACTTTGGAAGTCGGCAGGCTTAACTGCCAGATGTAATCGCCTGAAAACCTCGTGGCCAGGCAAATTGCTGACCACTATTTCCGATTTGCCAGGCCACCATTGCATTATTTAATGGCTATGCAAGAGATTTCCACATTCACATTTTTAGGTAACCTAGCTACCTCAACCGTTTCTCTTGCAGGAGGGTCTATTTTAAAATATTGACCATAAGCATCATTAATGGTGGCAAAGTCATCCATATTTTTAACAAAAATGCTGCATTTCACTACTGATTTAAAGCTAAGCTGGGCAGCTGAAAGAATGGCCTCGAGGTTTTTCATTACCTGGTGGGTTTCCTCAGTAATATTTTCATTAATCATTTCTCCGCTATGCGCATCCAGTGCAATCTGGCCTGAAACATACAGCGTATCGCCTGCTAAAATTGCCTGATTATAAGGGCCGATTGGTGCCGGGGCATCTTTTGTTTGAATGATTGTCTTTTCCATCTCGCTTTTATGTAATAGTTGTTTAACTTTGGTCAAAAGTACTCAAAATATGCTAATACTCGTAGTAGGTAGTCCGGAAAACTACCATGAAATGTCCGCTAAATTCGGTCAAAAACACCAACTGGCCTTTGCAGAAGATTTATCTTTTATTACAAAGGATTTATTTTCCAAAATTGATGTGGTTTTTGATTTCATCAGTCATGAGTCTCCGGAAGATCTTGAATTCTATCTACAAAGACCGGAATTAGCTGTATTTGTTCACATGGCACTCACTTCTTTTAATGAAATGGAAGTAATTGCCGACAATGCTGAAAATGTTTTGTTCGGCTTTAACGGCTTTCCCACTTTTGTGAACAGGAATATTTTGGAATGTACAGTACGTGATGAAATGGATAGAGGACCACTTAATGTGGCGGCAGAAAAATTGGAAACAGAAATTGAAATTGTTGACGACAGAGTAGGCATGGTTACCCCGCGTATTATATTTATGATTATTAATGAGGCTTATTATACTGTACAGGAAGGTACAGCCTCAAAAGAAGATATAGATTTAGGGATGAAATTAGGAACCAGCTATCCATTTGGGCCTTTTGAATGGAGCAAACAAATTGGTCTGGAAAACGTGGTAGAACTATTGGAGGCCGTTTACGAAGATACGAAAGACGATCGTTACAAAATATGTCCGCTTTTAA
Organism: Cytophagales bacterium; assembly: GCA_038258905.1. Lineage (GTDB taxonomy): Bacteria > Bacteroidota > Bacteroidia > Cytophagales > Cyclobacteriaceae > Marivirga. Next base: position 8,207 of record JBBSPJ010000067.1, on the reverse strand, counting down.
AGAAAGAGTACCTCAAAAAATTAGTAACTTATTAACTTAATTTTAAAATAAATAAAATTCAATATGTTTGACGATCCTAATTATAGTTTATTTGAAGATGTCTGCAGCTTCGTGGATGATGCTGCACAGCACATGGAATTACATCCGGGTTTGCTAGAGCAAATTAAACAATGTAATAGCATTTATAAGTTTCACTTCCCTATCAGAAATGATGATGGATCCTATGAGGTGGTAAAAGGCTATAGAGTTCAACATTCTCACCACAAGCTGCCAGTAAAAGGAGGTATTCGTTTCAGTAGCTTTGTAAATGAGCAAGAGGTAATGGGTTTGGCTGCTTTAATGACTTATAAGTGTGCCATGGTAAATATACCTTTCGGTGGAGCTAAAGGTGGTGTAAACATAGATCCCTTGAAATATAATGTAAGTCAATTAGAAAAAATTACCCGTAGATACACTTCAGAATTAATTAAAAAGAATTTCATTGGGCCTGCTATTGATGTACCTGCGCCTGATTATGGTACTGGAGCCAGAGAAATGGCCTGGATAGTGGATACCTACGAAGCGTTTAACCCTGATGCCATCAACGCCAAAGGGTGTGTAACAGGTAAACCGGTTTCTCAGCATGGAATAGATGGCAGAACCGAAGCTACCGGTATGGGAGTTTATATGGGTATCAGAGAAGCTGTAAGTGTGGAGGAAGATATGAAAGAATTGGGCTTAACCACTGGTTTAGCAGGTAAATCCGTGATTATTCAAGGTTTAGGTAATGTGGGTTACTATTCTGCCGTTTTTCTACAGGAAGCAGGTGCCAAAATTATTGGTATAGCAGAATGGAATGGTGGTATTTTTAACGAAGAGGGTATAAATATTGAAAGGATTAAAAAATATCAGGTAGAGAACAAAGGCTTTAAAGGATATCCATATGGCACTTTTGTTGAGAATTCTATTGAGCTATTGGAAAAGCCTTGTGATATTTTGATTCCTGCAGCATTAGAAAACCAGATTACTAAGGATAATGCAGATAGAATCCAAGCCAAAATTATTGGAGAAGCGGCCAATGGTCCTGTGACAAAAGATGCGGAAAAAATTCTGATGGAAAAAAACATGATGATCATACCTGACATGTATTTGAACGCAGGTGGTGTTACAGTTTCTTATTTCGAATGGTTAAAAAACCTATCACGTGTATCTTTTGGTAAATTAGAGAAGCGCTATGATATGCAAAAATTTAAGTTGCTATTAGATAGCATTGAAAACGCCACAGGAGATAAATTCAGCAATGAGCAAGTGGATCTGATTGTGAAAGGTGCCAGCGAGCGTGATTTGGTTAATTCCGGATTAGAAGAAACTATGGTTACCGCTTACCATCAGTTAAATGCCAAGCGTAAAGAAAAAGGCATCAAAAGTTTAAGGACCGCCGGCTTTATTTTAGCCTTAGATAGAATTGCGGTAAGTTATACAGATATGGGTATTTTCCCTTGATTTGACATAATGTCAATTATTTAAGCCCTTTCCTACTTGGTTAGGGCTTTTTTTAAATCTCATTCTCCCAAGAGATGCAATTTCCCCCTATTTCCGTAATCCACCACAGTTTCAGATAACTGTTCAACAGTTATATCACTTTCCTGAGTAAGTTTTTTAATAACTATTTGAGATATTTTGTCAGCTTTTTCTTTACGTGTTAAAATATCATCGTCATACTCATTACTTACCGTATTAAAGCCTAATTGTAAATCAGATATATTTTTATCAGGAAATGCATCTTCTTTCCAAAAAATTGTATTGACAGAGAGGTATAAAGGAGCAAATTGCCTGGATTGATCTATTAACTCCAGAACTGCTATTAAATAATCTTCAGGGAAACTTTTGGTATAAGGACCAAAAAAGTATATCTGAAACTCCAACGATTTACTATTACTCGGTATACTATAAACATCTTTAAAACCTATTTCCTGTCCTGTAGAATAATTGAACTCAGTAGCTCCAGACACCTTGAAGCGGTAATTTAAAGTAAACTGATTTAAGATCTGATCAAAATAGCTTTTAGCCTGATTTAGATAGACCATTTGCGGGTAATTTGCATTAACATCATCACCTTTTTTAATATAGGAGCCATTAATTATTACCTTAGGATCCTCAATTGCCAGTGCTTTAAACTGGTGATTTTGCAGCTGAGATTGAAATTCATTGGAAAGTATGGTGAATGGCACTTCATACATTTCGGCTAAAATGGAAGCCAATTCTTTATCGGAGTATTTTTTACTCATAGTACAAGAGGTAAAAAAAAAGTTAAAATGGAAAATTAAAATTAGTGTTAAAAGTATCTTCATCTGTTAAAAGGGCCATATATCTTTAATTTTATTGACAGCACTGTTGAAGGTATCTCTTACGAATCCTTGAACAGTATCCACTCCATGACGTACTCCGTTTTTAAAAGCAATTAGCTTTTCCATTGTTAATTCATAACCTTGTCTTGCGTATATAACGGCTCTGAAAACACCTTGAATTTTACTGCCTATCGATTGCCTGATCGGTTCGGCTATAGCCCTTTGATCTTGATGCGGGTATTCAGAGTGAGCTGTTATTGTAGAATTTCGATTCATTTCAATTTGTCCTCCAAGATGTTCATCTGGGTAATTAAGTTCATTTCGCATAGGCTCATAATAACTTGAAGAAAAAGCAAATGCTCCATGTGCCTTGCCAATATTTCCCACATCTGAGGCAGTTCCACGTAATTGTTGCCTAAACCTCGATAAAGCTGCCTCCATATTGTCTTTATGCGCTTGCAACTCCTGGGTTTTTCTTGTAATGTCATTCATTTGACTGCCGGGCATTAAAGACCTGGCAGGTGTAAAAGCTAATATAGCTAAAATCTCTGTAGTGAGCCTACTCATACTTAGAATGCTACTTTCAATAATTGATATTTCAGAAGATAAGTTGTTTAAAACATTTGCGATGTCCAAATTCCATCCAAAATTATGCTCAAATACTTCTCCAGGCAATGAAGATTCTCCCGCTTTATCAATCAGATCGCCACTTATAATATGATGAACCACTTCAGGTCTTTCCTCTTGTGGGATTTCATTAAAAGTTTCCACTGAAGCATTGTCAATACCGGGTGATTGAAAAGTAGATACGTTGGCTATTTGCCCGGGGAAATTGACTGCAATATGCTGTGCCATGGCACCCCCTAAACTATGGCCTGTAATATCTGCTTTTCCGTTTGCGGAGTTCAATATTTCTTCAATTAAATGACGGTTACTATCAAATTGCTCCTTGCCTACTGCAGCAGGGTCTAAATCTACATACAGTGTAAATAGGTTTTCGGAAGATACTCCTGGAATCGTTCCCCTTATAGCTATAATATCATTTTTATCTGAAATTGATTTAATTAATACAGCTTGAAATCCGTAGGTACCACCTGTAGAAAGTCCAAAGTAAGTGACTTCTCTCGCATAACCATTTGAAAAAAGGAAGTCCTTTTCTGATTCATTTAATTCAGCTCCTTCATCTTTATAAGCTAAATGATGTGCGGCAAATTCGTAAATAGCTTGCTGTGGAGCAATTTGATAAAGCAATTCCTGATCCGTTTGGGCTTGTAATGCTTTACTGGTGCTTTTAGAGTAGGTTTTCTGACTTTTATTCTTGGAAGCGACCTCTCCGGCAGCCGCTTTTCTACCCATTATATCGGCTTCTTGCTCTATAACTGGATCATCATTTACCGGAGCCCCTTTGGATTGGGTATTTGCTTTTACCCTGCCTTGTTTTTGCTGAATTACATGTGCTAATTCGTGGCCAATCAATTCTTGTCCTTCTGTGCTATGAGGTTTATAATTCCCTGGGGCAAAATGGATCTTATCGCCTTGAGTGAAAGCTTGAGCACCCATTTCGGAGGCTTCTTCAGAATCTTTGGTCACTTTTACCTCAGAAAAGTCCTCCTGAAAGGATTTTTCCATTTTGGCTTGCACGGCTTTGTCTAACCCTGATGCTAAAGTGTTTCGCGGTCTTGAACCAAACCTGTCCATACTACGACCCATCCTTCGGTTCATTTGGCGTGGCTGCAGGCCCGGGGTCTGTGGTCGGGATTGATTGTTTCGTTTATGACCATCTTGTGAGGAATCTTTTGGTTGAAAAGCCATTTTAACTAATATTGAATAATTGTTATAATAGGATTTTTATATATACTAATGTAAAAAACAATATTAAATAAATCAAAATTATTCAGAGCTTTATTCAAAGCAGCTTAAAAACCTTAGTTGAAACTTGTATTAGCTTCTATTTAACAATTTGTCTATGCTCAACACCTGACAATTAATTTGCACTATTAACTTTTTGGGTTATCTTGAAGTATATATTTGATTAAAATGTCGAATATATGTAATTATATTCTTGCATAAGAAATAAGAATTGATGCTACAGAAACGGAATAATTAGTTTTGCCTTCCTCTTAATGGTAAAGGTAGGGCATATTAAAACTTTTGGATTTGAATGCATATAAATAGGCCTAAATATTTACATGGAAATATAAATGACTATCACAATGGGTGAAGGAAGCAGGTTTGATGAAAGTATCCGAAAAAGAGTTGGATATGAATGAGAGTATTACTCAAGTGTAGAAGTCTTTTGATATTTTTTACCTCTTAATCCTCTCAAACATCTCTTTCAAATAATCCTCATTTTTTCTCAACTCTCCTATAGTGCATTCATAACTTTTAAGCTGTAAAACATTCGGAAAACTAAGCTTTCCATTGGCTATAGAATAGCTAATCATGATAGGTAGGTAATTAAATAACATCAACAACTTTTGAAAATGGTTAGTGGAAACATGCCTGAAACCCAATTTTGACGCAGTTTTAGGGCTAATAAAATATGTATTGGCAGAAAGCTTTACGTTGTCACTTTTTTCGTCCCAGGCAGCTAATAAATTTATTAAACCTTCCAGATAGCTGTAAATCACCATTTTTCGGTTTCTATTTTCGCTTCTATTGACGGTAAGCGTGAAATAATAGTCAAACAAGGTGCCGCCATGTAATTCTATTACACCTTTCTTCAGTGCTGAAGCTAGTAATAGGGGGGAGTAGTATATTAGATGTCCGCTTTTTCTACCCATAGGCACATCTACAAAAGAAGCAAAAAAACTTAAAATAATGGGAATAAAAATTAAGGGAATGAAGCTACGATAACCTAAAGCTAAAATAATAACCGCTGCAATCAATGAAATAATATACACTATATAAGCAACAATCTTTTTCTTTCGTGTTTTTTCCGGATGAAGGTAAAATCGGTGTATTACTCTCATTTTCTACTGATTTTCAGGTATATATTATTTCATTCTATTGTAATTGCCTTATAGGTGCTATTAAAATGGCATTTTGGCTAAATCAATATTTCCTCCGCAGAGTATTACCCCTACTTTTTTACCTGAAAACTGCGATTTGGCTTTAATCAATGAGGCAAAAGGCACAGCTCCTGATGGCTCTACTACCAATTTCAGATATTGAAATACCATTCTCATGGCCTCAATAATTTCTTCATCAGATACAGTTATTATTTCTTTAATATATTTTTTAATAATAGGGAAGTTCCTTTCACCTACTGAAGTTCTGAGTCCGTCTGCAATGGTATCAGGGCTTTCCATAGGAATTATTTTTCCGGCTTTCAAGGAACGATAAGCATCATCCGCTCCTGCGGGCTCAGCACCGTAAACAGGTATATTATTACCAAAATATTGTGAGGCTAGCAAAGTGCCTGCCATTAAACCTCCACCCCCAATAGGAGCAAAAATGGCATCTAAATGGTCTGTGTCTTCAATGAGTTCTTTAGCGGCTGTGGCTTGCCCCGCTATTACATCGTAATTATTATAAGGATGTACAAAAGTAGCCCCTGTTTTTTCTACCACCTCATTCAATGTAGTTTCTCTGGCCATTAAATTGGCTTCACAAAAAATCACTTCTGCACCATATTGCTTTACTGCGGCTACTTTTACTTCAGGTGCGTTCTCCGGCATCACAATATAGGCTGGTATGCCCTTCAACTTTGCTGCCAATGCCAATGCCTGGGCGTGGTTGCCGGAGGAATGAGTGGCCACCCCCTTTTTGAGCTGGGCTTTTGTTAAGGAAAGCACCGCATTAGCTGCGCCTCGCATTTTAAACGCGCCTACTTTCTGTAAATTCTCGGTTTTAAAAAATACTTTTATGCCCAATATATCATTGATTTGAGTAGAGGTAAATACAGGTGTTCGATGAATATATTTCTGAATTCTTTCTTCAGCATTTAAAATATCCTGTGCGTTTGGAATATCTTTTAGTAACATTTATGTAATTTTTAGTTAATTTGAGTATATTTCAGAAATAAATTCAATACTATGCAAGCTAAAAAGTTTTTACAATTATTACCTTTTCTTTTTATTTCTATCTTCCTCTTTTCTTGTTCAGATGATACCCTCGAGCCACAGGAAAACTTTGAAAATATTCTCAGTTATGAACTGATTGAAACGATTACAGCCGATGAGGTAAAAGCTAGATTTGGAAACAATACACTAATTTCAGACATCGCCAATTTTGATGTAGAGGCCTATAAAGTTACTTATTCTACACCCAATTACGATGGCGCCATGGTGGAGGCATCAGGTTTGGTTTTAATTCCTGACGTACCGGGCTCAGTGAAACTCACTAGCTTTCAGCATAGCACATTGGCCAAAGATGCTAATCCTCAAATAGACCAGGAACACAGAGCACCTTCCTATTTATCTTCTGAAAGTGCAGAAATTTACCTCTCTGCTGTTTTATATGCCTCAAATGGCTATTTAATTTCTGCTGCTGATTATATAGGTTATGGTAGCACAAAGGATATGTTTCATCCTTACGAGCATGCACAAACTGCTGCCACTACAAGCTTTGATATGCTAGTGGCTACAAAAGAATTGGCTGAGTTTCTTGAAGTGAGTTTAACAGACGACTTATTCTTGATGGGCTACTCGCAAGGAGGTAACTCTACAATGGCTCTTCATAAATATATAGAAGAAAATTATTTAGAGGAATACCCTATTACTAGGAGTGCAATGGGAGCAGGAGCCTACCATAAGACGGCAGTAGGTGATTATATTTTCAATTTTGAAGGAGAAATTGGTCTTTCTTTAAGCTTGTATCTTTGGGTGCTCGATTCTTACGATAGAATTTATACCCAAAAGGGCTTATCTTATTATTTAAATGAGCCATATGCTACTGAAGTGATAGATGGTGGATATTTTGCAATCTCCAATACCAATCCTGAGGAGGTATTTACAGATGCATTTATAACCGAAATAAATGACCCAAGCAGTGATTTCCGTGCCGCATTAGCTGACAATGATATTCACGACTGGAGAGCTGAAGCTCCTATTAAATTATTTCATAGTAGGGATGATATTTTAGTGCCATATTTCAACTCTGTTGATGCTTTTGAAAATATGAATGCGAAAGGTAGTACCGAAGTATTATTCGAAACTTATACTTTTGGTGCAGATGTGGAGCCAGTGGATATTCACGGCAGAGGGGGTGCTGAGTTTTTCACGGATGTAATTTCTTTATACTTCAGATTTGGCCTTTAGTCGAAAAAATCATGAACTAATGTATTAAAATTTCTAGCTTTCAACCTAAAATTTTTTTATAATGGAAACCTTAATAGTAGATGATGACGAAATGACTGTTTTTTTACACAGGGTTTTCATCACGCAAAATAATTTTGATCTCCATCCTCATGTATTCTATCATGGCAAAAGTACTATTGAATATTTAAAGGAAAATTACGATCCTCAAAAAGTATATTGTATTTTTTTAGATATTAATATGCCTATCATGGACGGATGGGAGTTTTTAGAAGCTTTAAATAAAGAAAATATTGGTGGTAATATTTGGGTAGTGATGCTTACTTCTTCTATCAACCCTGTGGATAAACAAAAGGCTGACTCCTACAAACAAGTCTTGGAGTATATAGAGAAACCACTAAACGAATCTAAATTAAATTCCCTAAAAGAAAACAAGCATTTTAAAAAACACTTTTAAGTATAATTAAGATTTTGCAATTTAGTGTTGCTATTTCTATAATGATAAGAATAGCTTTATTTAAATTAGCAAAATGAAAAAAATAGCCATTCAGGGAGTAAGAGGAGCCTTTCATGAAATGGCTGCTAAAAAATACTTCAACGCCTCAATCCAGTTAGTGGAGTG
>JBBSPJ010000066.1:0-14706 GCA_038258905.1 Cytophagales bacterium | reverse complement strand
TTTTCCAATTGCTTGATACGATCTTGATTCATTCGCTTAATTCTTTTTTTATTTTTTTATATAATACTTAACTTCGAGCTTTAATATCAGTTATTAAATAAAACGTTACTTTTGATTGTTGAAATTATACTATTTTAATCATTCATCTAACATCCAAATCAATAATTACATATGAAAATATTAGTTTGTATAACACATGTGCCGGATACAACGGCAAAGATTGCTTTTACCGACAATAATAAAAAATTTGATGCCAATGGAGTGCAATTTATTATTGGCCCTTATGATGACTATGCGCTAGCCAGAGCGGTTGAGTTGAAAGAAGCCAGCGGTGGTACTGTAACAGTATTGAATGTAGGTACCTCAGAAACTGAGCCTACCATCAGAAAAGCACTTGCAATTGGTGCAGATGATGCTATTAGAATTAATGCAGAACCTACTGATTCTTTATTTGTAGCTCAGCAAATAGCTAATCACGCTAAAGATGCAGGTTATGATTTAATTATGATGGGTAGAGAATCTATTGATTTCAATGGTGGCATGGTACACGGTATGGTGGGTGAAATTTTAGGTTTGCCTGCTATCTCGCCTGTAATGCAATTAGATATTGATGGCGATAAAGCTAAGTTAGCTCGTGAGATTGAAGGAGGAAAAGAATATTTAGAATTATCACTCCCTTTCATTGCGGGTTGTCAGGAACCTATTGCAGAGTGGAAAATACCTAATATGAGAGGTATTATGTCTGCCAGATCCAAAAAACTAGAAGTGTTAGAACCTTCAGAGGCTTCTGCTTATGTTGAGTTAGACCAGTATGAATTACCTCCCGCCAAAGGAGCTGTAAAAATGATTGATGCAGATAATGTAGAGGAATTAGTTAAATTATTGAAAAATGAAGCAAAAGTGATATAAATCCTTTTTAATGCATTCATTTTATTTTAAAATCTTAAATCAAAAAATATGTCAATATTAGTTTTTATAGAACATGCTGAAGGCTCAGTAAAAAAATCATCTTTGGAGGCAGTTTCTTATGCTGCAAAAATGGAAGATGATGTTACAGCAATAGCGATAGGTACAATTGCTGAAGATGCGTTAAAAGCAGTTGGAAAAGCCGGGGCTAAAAATGTACTTCATGTAGCAGATGAAAAATTAGACAAAGGAATAATTCAGGCTTATGCCAAAATTATTAAAGAAGCCATGGATAAAGTGGGTGCTTCAATTCTAATACTTGCGAAATCTTCTCTGGGAGATCCTGTTGCTGCAAGAGTATCTGCTAAAATAGGAGCTGGATTCGTGTCAAACGTAGCTGATTTACCTGATACCAGTAATGGTTTCCAGGTGAAAAGAAGTATTTATACAGGCAAAGCATTTGCAAACGTAAATATAACTACTGAAAAGAAAATTTTAGGCTTAAAGAAAAATGCTGCGGAAGTAAAAGAAGACGGTGCTGATGCAAGTGTAGAAAAATTTGAAGTAAGCCTTTCTGATGCTGATTTTGCAGTTAAAATTACTTCACAGGATAAAGCGACAGGAGAAGTTCTCTTACCAGAAGCGGAAATTGTAGTTTCTGGCGGTAGGGGAATGAAAGGACCTGAAAACTGGGGGATGATTGAAGACCTTGCAAAAACTTTAGGTGCAGCAACTGGTTGTTCAAAGCCTGTATCTGATATAGGCTGGAGACCTCACCATGAGCACGTAGGACAAACAGGTGTAAAGGTTTCACCTCAATTATATGTAGCCATTGGTATTTCAGGTGCCATACAGCATTTGGCAGGGGTAAACTCTTCCAAAAATATTTTAGTGATAAACAAAGATGCAGAAGCTCCGTTTTTCTCAGCAGCGGACTACGGTATTGTAGGTGATGCATTTGAAGTAGTTCCTAAATTAACTGCAGCTTTGAAAGCTGCTCTAAATTAATAGCTTATTAACGTGGATAAAATTAAACTGGAAATATTAGGTTTATCATCTAGTCAATCACAATCCGGATCTTTTGCTTTGGTATTGGGTGAATCAGAGAGTCAAAGAAGACTTCCTATCATTATAGGAATGTTCGAGGCTCAGGCCATTGCCATTGAAATTGAGAAGATTGTTCCGAATAGGCCGATGACGCATGATTTATTTAAATCATTTGCTCATAGCTTTAATTATGTCGTAAAGGAAATAGTGATTTCCGATTTAAAGGAAGGTGTTTTCTTTGCTAAAATTGTGTGCGACAATGGCTTAGATACAGTAGAAATAGATTCAAGACCTTCTGATGCTATAGCAATAGGCATCAGGTTTGATGCGCCAATTTATACTTATGAAAAAATCATGTCTGAAGCAGGTATTGTGCTTAGTGACGATTCGCCTGAAGGGGATATTTCTGAGTTAAAAAAGCCTATCAAAAAGGAAGAATCTTCTTCAAAATCTAAACCTAATGATAAATTGAAAGATATGTCGATGGATAAATTGAACGAATTATTAGATAAAACCATCAAAGCAGAAGACTATGAGATGGCAGCTAAAATTCGTGATGAAATCAATAATAGGAACTAATTTTTCCATAATTAAATATTGAAAACCGGCTTCTATTGCCGGTTTTTTTATTTTCCCATTTTGAATCATTTTTACCTTTTGTAAAATTCATACTTAAACTTTTCCTTCAAATCAGAAGAATATAGTAACTTTGACTCATGGCTTAGGAATGAAATAGTGAAGGCTTTTTATAGCTACTGGCTATTTTATAAGTGTTCAAAGTTTTTTGAAAACCACTTTCATCCGATAAAGATTAAATTGCAGATTGCCTAAGATATTATAATGGATTTTAAGGAAGTATTAAATCAGGATCAAATTTTTTCAGTGGTAAAAGACTGTGCCGGCAAATTAAATATTGAAGCCTATGTTGTTGGAGGGTATGTACGGGATTTAATATTGAAAAGACCCTCTAAAGATATAGATTTTGTATGTGTCGGAAGTGGGATTAATTTGGCCAAAGAAGTTGCCAACGCTCTGGGAATAAAGAAAGGTGTTCAGATTTTTAAAAACTTCGGTACTGCAAGTATTCATTATAAAGGATATTTTTATGAATTTGTAGGTGCCAGGAGAGAATCTTATCAAAGAGATAGTAGAAAACCTATTGTTGAAGATGGTACTTTAGAGGACGATCAGAACCGAAGAGATTTTACCATCAATGCGATGGCAATAAGTTTAAATGAGGGCAATTTCGGGCAATTATTAGATCCATTTAATGGCGTAAAAGACCTAAAGCGTAAAATCATTAAAACACCTCTTGAACCTGATATTACTTTTTCAGATGACCCTCTTCGAATGATGAGGGCTATTAGGTTTGCTTCACAGCTCGGCTTTGATATAGAACCTATTACTTTTGATAGTATTGTTAAAAATGCAGAACGATTAAAAATTATATCTCAGGAACGTATCACAGATGAGTTAAATAAAATCATAGACTCAAAAACACCATCCTACGGCTTTAAATTACTATACCACGCTCAATTATTAGATAAATTCTTTCCTGAATTAACCAATCTACAGGGTGTTGAGGAAGTGAAAGGATTTAAACATAAAGATAATTTTTATCACACTTTACAGGTTTTGGATAATACAGCCAATTTGGGAGGAGATTTATGGTTAAGATGGGCTGCCATTTTACACGATATTGCCAAACCTGCCACCAAACGTTTTCAACCTAAGCAAGGATGGACTTTTCACGGACATGAGGATAAGGGTGCTCGTATGGTGCCAAAGATCTTTCAAAGATTGAAATTGCCACTCAATGAAAAAATGAAATATGTACAAAAACTTGTTTTATTACATTTGAGACCTATTCCTTTAGTAAAAGATAATATTACCGACAATGCTGTACGCAGGCTGTTATTTGAGGCTGGGGATGATATTGAAGATTTACTTACTTTGTGCAGAGCGGATGTAACCTCTAAAAACCCAGCAAGAGTGCAGAAATATTTAGCCAATTTTGACAAAGTTGAGCAAAAAATGAAGGAGGTTGAAGAGAAAGATCAGGTAAGAAACTTCCAGCCACCTATATCTGGTGAAGATATTATGGAAACATTTAATTTGGAACCATGTAAAGAAATAGGAATTATTAAAAACGAAATTAAAGAAGCCATCCTGGATGGTAAAATAAATAATAATAAAGAAGAAGCTTTTCAGTATATGTTGGAAGTTGGTAAAAAATTAAATCTTAAAATCAACACTTAAATTTCAGGCACAACAATTGTAGTGGGAAGGTCATTAACAAAAACTTAATTAACATACACTTTATTAATAACATAATTCACTTTAGATTTAGCTATAAAATCACAAATTAAATACTTATGAAATCAACATGATTAGGGCAAATCACCAACCGAAGGACAGCTAGCCTACCTCTGGTAGGAATATAATAACCTGAGGTTTAGTGACAGCTCCGTTCTTTCTGATTCCATGAGGCGACTAAAAAACAAAATATATACTTATGAAACAAATTACTTACTCTATTTTAATTACTGTTTTAATGCTAACAGTATGCTCTGCAGGTTTTGGGCAAAACGAAAATGAAGCTGCAATTAAACGAGCTAAAGATAAATACAACAGGTCTATCAAATACAATGATTTCGCTATAGCTAAAGATGCTATTTATGATCTTTTAGTGCTGGAGCCTAATAATATTTCCTATTTAGATTCACTAGCTTATATGTATTTTGAGTTCAGGCAATATGCTTCTGCAGCTTTAGTAAGTCGTGATGCCTTGAATAGAAACCCGCAAAATAGACTAATGCTTCAAATTGGTGCCAAAAGTTTGGATGAGTTAGGAGCAAAGGATCAATCATTGAAAATGTATGAGACTTTATATAATATCTCTGATGATGCCTTTGTGCTGTTTGAAATAGCTCAAAAGCAACTGGATTTAAAAATGTATGATGATGCCATGATTAACACTGAACTACTATTAGGAAAACGAATAGTTGAAGGTAATCAAGTATATGTGAAAAATTCAGCCGGTGAAGAAATAGAAGCACCATTCAAAGCAGTCATTTATAATCTTCAAGGATTAATAGCAAGAGGTCAGGGAAATGAGGAATCAGCTAAAAAATACTTTAATAATGCCTTAAAACTTGCACCAGAATACGCTTTAGTTAAAGAAAATTTGAATCCATCTAAGTAATCACTTTATTTACTTAATGTTTGCGTTATTTAAATATAATTATTTTAATAAAACCCTATGCTACTAAAACTTTCCTTGTCATTTGTTTTTACATGTTATATAACATTTGGCTTAGTTTCGCAAAATCTGAGTGGAGATAATTTCGCTGAAGCTCAAAAAACAAAGAATGCTACTGTCACTTTTACCTATGTAGAGACACCAGGTTTTGTTTACAAAGATGCCAGCGGTAAGTTAACAGGCGTTTGTGTTGATATTATGACTGATTTCCTGGCTTATGTTAAGCAAAACCATGGTATACAAATTAATGCCAGGTATGTTGGAAATGGCAGTAGTTTCAAAGCAATGTATGATGGAGTTAAGAATGGATCAAAAGGTGTATTCGGTTTAGGAAACGTTACTGTTACTGAAGCCAGAAAGAGTGAAATTAAATTTAGTCCTTCTTTTATAACCAATTTCGCTATCTTAGTAACTCATAGCAGCGTGCCTGATTTAAAATCAATGGATCAAATCAATTCTTCATTTAGTGGTTTTAAAGCCTATACAGCTAAAGGGACATTAAATGAGAAACGTGTAATGAAAACGAAATCTGATTATTTCCCAGGACTTGAAATATCTTATGTAAATTCGAGTCCTGCTGTATTGCAAAAAGTATTAGTAGATAAACAATCTTTTTCATATTTAGATTTGGCTTTTTATCTGGACGCAGTAAAAGAAAGAAAACCGCTTAAACGACACCAGGTAGGCGATGACGGCTCTGAAGAATTTGCTTTCGTGATGCCAAAATCAAGTGACTGGCAGCCTATTTTAGAGGAGTTTTTTGCAGCGAATGGTGGATACAAAAACACCACAGAGTACAAGAAAATTTTAGTTAATCATTTAGGGTTAAGTGCTGTAAAACTTTTAGATTCCGCAGCAGGTAAATAATTAAAATGTTTTTTATTAAATATTAATGGATCACAAACCAGATTTAAAATATTGGGAGAATTTTTTTCAATCCCTTCAGATGAAATATTATGGGTTGCTTGCTGGGCCGTTATTTCTATTTGCTATTGTATTTTTGAGGAATGAAAATGGTAATAAAACGTTGATGGATATTAGCGAAGCTATGGAGCTTTATATGATTGGCTTTGTCTCCTTTTTTGCCATTATCGTAGTATTATATTTACATTTTTTTGCTAAAAACAGGAATGTAACCGCCGCTAAAGAAGCTGATCTTATCCGAAAAATGACTATTTATAGAAATACCACGCTCGTTAAATATGTGGGTTTAAGCTTATACCAAATCATCATTATATTTGCTTTTGCATGCACTTACCATAATGCAATGATGGGTTTATATACAGCCTTATTACTATACGCCTCTTTTTTCCGTCCTGAATTACAAAATGTTAAGCGGGATTTGAGAATGAAAAAGGAGACTTACGAAAAAATTAACTATAAAGTGAATAATTAAAAAATTTAGTTCGCTTAAGGCGGAGCTTATACGACTTTCCCTGCAAGTTGCATGATTTTCGTCCTATAATTGAGCTAGTAGTTTAAGATTTGACCTGGATAGAATTTTATCTAAACCTGTTTAATTAATCCTTTTTAAAGTACCCAATAGAATCTCATTAATGTAAAGAAAGAAGCATCTTCATGATGAAAATTCCTAAACCCAAAGCTGTTACAATCGAATAACAAATTTTTGTGTCAATAAAAAAACTGAAATTATGAGAGTAGGTATACTGTTTTTCCTCCCACTGATTGCTTTGGCTTTTTCATGCAACGAAAAGGAAATGGATTATGCGGACACTTTTGAAGTAACTGTTGCTGGCGTTGGAATGGATTGTGGATTTGTTTAATTGATTTTAATGTCAATGATTTAGATCGAATTAAAAAAGTAACAGCAATAGATGGGCTGAGGTATAATGCCTATAATTTGGACGTAGATAAATTTAATAAAGTGGGGCAGAAACTGCATGTCACAGTTAGAAAAACTAGAGAAGGGGAGTCTTTTGTTTGTAAGACTTTGGGTCTAACATTTTCCTGGGTAACAGTTTTGAATGTGGAATAAAGTCTATTGCTAATGCATTCAGGTTTCATACTCTTATAAAAAAAAAGTAGCCATTGAGGTTTCAATGGCTACTGGTTTCATCTTTACATATTTAATCTTAGAAGATAATTCCAAAAGAGAAGGTATTTAATTCAGGTCCTCTACCTTCAATATAAAGAGGGCTTATGTCATAAGTGGCAAATAAATCTACACCTTTCCAACCTACTTGCGCTCTTAATCCATATTTCCAGTTATTAAGATATAAATTATTTCTAGCCACATCCTTACCTCTGTTTTCATACTTGAATTTTGATTTGCTTCCTATTCTATATCCCGCATAAGGCCCTATTCCAAACCTGAAAGAAGAACTTTTCTTGCCTGTCTGAAATACTGGCACGAAGCTCAAATTTAAATAGGTAGCATTAATTTTACTTCTTCTTGGGTTTACATCATTTCTATCAATGAACTCAACAGTTTGTGCTCCCTTAACAACCTGGTATCTGCTATCCGCCATGGCAAAGTTATGCCATTGTAACCCACCATGGAAATTTAGTTTTATATAAGGGTTTAAAGCTACTTTGTGTACCGAATTTAAGCCATAAGTCCATGAAGTTATAGGGTCCACGCTGTAATTCTCGTTGTTATTATCAGGAAACTGATTGTTTTCACCTAAATAATTGTTTAAACCTATTAAAAACTCCATTTCATGATCGTATTTTGGATATTTAACCTTTTTATCCCTGTTTACCTTGCTTTCGCTGTTAAAAGGAGTGTTAAAGCTTTCCTCAAATTTTTCCTTCCAATTTGAATCATCATCATCCCATTCTTCCTCATCATCTGAGTTTTCGGTCATATCATCTTCGAAGTCTCCAATTTCTGCGTTGCGAAATACATTTCCTAGTAAAAAAGGAGAGTCTGCATTTTCAGAGTAATCTCTTATTAAACCAACGCCACTTTCTGGTATGTCAGTTACTGTAAATGATCCTGAGTATCCATCATTACAGTCAACACTCATCTTAAGTCCATCTATTTTGCCATTAATTATTATTAGGTTCTCATAATCAATATCAATTCCCTTTCCTGCAGCTTCTTCCTTGTATCTTTGTAGTTGCTTATAGCTGGTTTCTTCAAAAATACGTACCACATAAGTATCTTCTTGATTTTTACTTAGCTCGCTAATGTAGTAGTAATCTCCAGATGCTTTTAAAGAATAATTGATCTTACTTCCAGGTAAAATTACAGGATCATCTCCTACTTTACTCTTATTTGCTTCTATTCCAGCTATGATTTTACTTAAATCGTAGTTTTTAATTTCATTTACATTTTTAACATCTTTCAATATTAAAAATACCATTTCGCCATCCTTTTTCATCACCTTTAAAGTGTCAGATTTCCATCCGTAAGCCATAGCGGAACCACTGAACATGGCCAGCGCAATTATCAGCATTATTTGATTTATACGTTTCATTTTCTTTTTTTTAAATTGATAAATTAATTATTTAATTCCTTTCGAGTATTTTGAAAGGCTGATGCAAAAAGCTCATTTTTGGCAGATCTTAAATCTGCTAAACTATACTCACTGGCCAGTGATTTGAGTTGATTTGCTTTTTTATTGAAAATATTGGTAGAATTCTCAGGCTTTACTTCTGCTAACTCCTGTTGATTGTAATACATCTCTACTTTTATGCCATAGGCTTTTTCTTCCTTTTCTTGAAAGCTGTCAGAGATGTTTGGTTTTACAATTTCGTTGTTTAAAGCTATTGCAGCTTCTAAGTTATTTAATTTCAGCAGTGGTTGTACCTCATTTGCCTCATCTTTTGAGGCTTCATTGGCTGCAAACAAAGCGGTGCTTTGCTTTGCCTGAACTGAAGGCGTAATAGTTTTATTTACTTCATCTTCATTTGCTCTATCAATTATTTTAACCTGAGGTTGTTCCGGTAAAACGTCATTATTCAGGTGAGCTTGTGAAGATTTTAAATTAATCAGTTCGTTAGCCATACTAGCATTGTCATATTCTATATTATACACAATACCTGCAGTTACTAATATGAGCAAGCTAATGCTAGCAGCCATCATCCATATAATTGGTTTCTTTTTTTTCTTTGGTGCTAGCTGCGATTGAACCTGCGACCAAGCATTTTCAGAAACCGGCAAACTGTGTCTTTCCAGTTTCCTTTTGAAGATTTCGTCTATTCTATTTGATTCCATGATTCCTAGTTATATTTTGCTCCATCTCAACTAATTTTTTCTGTAAATGAGCCCTTGCTCTGCTTAATTGAGATTTCGATGTGTTTTCATTAATATTTAGTTGTTCTGCTATCTCCTTATGAGAAAAGCCTTCTATAGCATACAAGTTAAAAATTGTCCTGTAGCCCACTGGTAATTCACTAATCATTTGAAGTAAATCCGCCTCTTGCAAATGATCTTCCATTATGTCAGTATTCGGGATTTCGTAGGCATCTTCTATGTCAATATGTAACGACATATTTTTATGCTTTCTTAAATACATTAATGACTCGTTTACCATTATCCTGCGCATCCATCCTTCAAAGTTTCCTTCTCCGCTATATTGAGTGATACGCTCAAATATTTTTACAAATGCTGTCACCATCACTCCTTCAGCTTCCAGTCTGTCCTTTATGTACCGACTGCATACTGCAAGCATTCTCCCGGAGTATTTTTCGAAAAGCGCTTTCTGGTCGCTTCCCTTTTGCTTGATGCATCCCGCTATCAGGCTTTCTTCAGTTATAGATTTTCGAATGAACACTTTCATTTTAGCTGGTCACATAAGGTAGATGCAGGGGATATTTAATCGGTTGCATGGGTTATTGAAATTTTTTTGAATTTAGTTATTTTCTTTAGAGAATATGGCTAAAAAATGATAATTATGAATAAAACCGTGAAAAAACAAAAGCTATTGTAGTCAATTGATTATTAGATTAATTAATTTAATTAGGGTTTGTTATAAATCACGGGCATTTGTCTATTCCATTCATTCCATAATTGATCATTTTTAATTAATTGTGCCATAAAATGAGCTACATTGATTCTGCTGGTTCTGCAAGGCTTGAAAATTGCGCTGCTGGTAGGAGAAATATGTATAGTGTAATTACTTATAGTATCTTGATCGATCAGGGAATCTGGTCTTACCACTACCCATTCGATTTGAGAATTTTCTTGACCTATTTAGAGTCGTAGATAATCAGAAGACTTTTCATTATCAGCTTGAGGTGGAATGAGTAATCGAATCAAAGTAATTACAATCTTTTGTGCGGTGGAAATAGATTCATTTATATCTCTATTTTGATTACCAGCTGAATTCATCAAAACAAATTTTACAGCTTTTTTAGGTTGGTTAAGTGAAATGGCTTCACATATCAATTGAACGGCATCAGTTACCAATCTCTTAGGCTTTCCAAATACTCCTTTAAGACTAAGATTGTGTCCCAAACAAGAAGCGACAGCATCACAATCTTTCATTATTTCAGCCATTTCATCAATTGTCATTTCTGAAATATTCGCTTTAATACTATTAAGTCTATCATTCCATGAACCCGGTATATGGAAAGTTGGGCGGACTATTATTTTTACTTCCTTTCCGGCAGCTATTAGTTGCTCCAATAGTAGTTTTCCGGTAGCACCACTAGCTCCAACGATTAAAATTTTCATCAATCTTTTGTTTACCTTGAAATATAAACTAAAGTACTTAAAATTAAAATAATCTAGGTATGATCTAAATTATTCAATTTCTAAGCAAGACACATCGTTATCTTGTTCATTTTCTATGAAATTATTAATTGTATCTCTATAATGAGTTATTAAAGCTGCAACATCAGTTGTAGATAAATTACCTCTACGAATCCAGATTATCTTTGGAGGGTGGCCATTTATAACGCTTATATCATAAAAATCAGAATCAAAAGTCACTATGGAATAACCTTTTTTTTTAGCGTATTCCCAAATTGTAGTATCATCACAATCCATTAAACCACAATCTGATATGTGCTGGCAGTCTGCGAATGAATCATCTAATTTTTTGGTAATGCGATAGGAAATATTTTGATCAAATAGCAATTTCATCAAGCATGTTGTAATTTATGCTCTCTATCTGCGGCATAAGCAAGACAAGCTTTAATATCTTCTATCGTGAGCTCTGGAAAATCATAAATGATTTCTTCATTTGTCATACCTGATGCCAACCATCCAAGAACATCAAAGACTGTAATTCTTGTATTTCTTACACAGGGTTTTCCGAATCTTTTATTTGGGTCT
Organism: Cytophagales bacterium; assembly: GCA_038258905.1. Classification (GTDB taxonomy): domain Bacteria; phylum Bacteroidota; class Bacteroidia; order Cytophagales; family Cyclobacteriaceae; genus Marivirga. The sequence continues at coordinate 3,244 of JBBSPJ010000066.1, read as the reverse complement.
CGTTTAATTATTGCTTTATAATTTACCATTGGCATTGTTTTATTTCAAAATTAATCATTTTTTGATTTTTGTCCTATGAAATTACTTTGTTATAAAAGCAATTACCGCATAAAAGAGATTAATAGTGAAGAAATTTATCATAATATAAGCTTTAAAATAATTGATGATTTTAAAACCTCAAAACTTCCATACCTCATCACTTATTAACTTCAACACCTAAATCATTCATGTAATTCCTCTATCAACTTTCACTTAAAATTCATAGCTTAATTTTCAAATCAACATAAAACCAGTTCTAATGAAGAAACTATATTTATTCCTATTGATGGCTTTTGTTTCAATAGAAACATTTGCTCAAGGCACCATGCTTTTAAGGCAGCCTACTATATCCGCTGAGCATGTTGTGTTCATTTATGCCAATGATTTATGGAAAGCACCAATTGAAGGTGGAGATGCCATTAGGTTAACCACCTACGAAGGCTATGAATCCTCTCCTCATTTTTCAGATGATGGAAAATGGATTGCTTTTAGTGCCGAATATGATGGTAACACAGATGTTTATGTCATTCCTATTGAAGGTGGAATACCTAAAAGATTAACTTACCATCCTGGGGCAGATTTTGTTGAAGGGTGGACTCCAAAAGGGCAAATATTATTCCGCACAGGTAGAAAAGCACATCCTACTAAAACTTCTCAATTATTTACAGTCTCCACTGAAGGCAGTTTTCCTCAGCCTTTGGTCGATATTAGAGCCTCTTACGGAGAAATATCCCCTGATGGTAATTACCTGGCTTATACCCCTATTACTTCATGGGATCCGGAATGGAGAAACTACCGAGGTGGACAAGCCATGCCCATCTGGATATTGAACTTGCAAAATCAGGAATTGATAAGAACGCCTCAGTTGGATAAGGAAAGACATCTTTATCCGGTTTGGATTGGGCAAAAGGTGTATTATTTATCCGAGAGGGACTATATTAGTAACATCTGGAGCTATGATTTGGCATCTCAAAAAGAAGAACAGATTACCTTTCATAAAAAATTTGATATAAAAAGTCTTGATGCTTTCGGTGATCAAATTGTTTATGAACAAGGTGGTTATCTTCATCTATTAAATGCAAATGATAAAACTTCCAAGCAATTAGAAATCAATGTAAAAGGCGATTTGAATTTCAGCAGAGAAAGATGGGAAGATGTAGGTGCTGGTAATGTGAGCAATCCAAACCTTTCTCCAAATGGTAAAAGAGCAATTTTTGAATACAGAGGTGATATTTTCACTTTTCCGAAAGAGGAGGGAAGTTGGAGAAATATTACACAAAGTAGCGGTGTGGCAGATAGATTTCCGATTTGGTCTCCAAAAGGAGATAAGGTTGCATGGTTCTCGGATGAAAGTGGTGAATATCAATTAGTGGTAGCCAATCAATATGGGGAGGATAAAAAATCTTATGTGCTAGAGAATCCTACTTTCTATTTTAAACCAGATTGGTCTCCTAATGGGAAATTAATCACTTACACAGATACCGATTATAATATATGGTATATCAATTTAGATAACGGACAAGTTAAAAAAGTAGATACAGATGGCTACGCACACCCCAATAGAACATTGAATCCTAATTGGTCGCCTGACAGCCGTTTTATTGCCTATGAAAAGCAACAAAACAGCCACTTTAAAGCTGTTTTTATTTATGATACACAGTCGGGACAAACTCACCAGGTATCCGATCCACTAGCGGATGCCACCTCGCCGCAATGGGATCAATCAGGGGAGTACTTATACTTTCTTGCTAGTACCGATTATGGTTTGAATAGCGGTTGGTTAGATATGAGTTCATATGATCCTTCAGTAAATAGAAGTTTGTATGCTGTAGTTTTGAGTGCGGAGGGACAGGCTCCAAATTTACCAAAGAGTGATGAGGAAGATGCTAAGAAGGCTGAAGATGCTAAGAAGGCTGAAGAAGAAAAAGATAAGGAGGATAAAAGCAAGAAAGATAAGAACGACAAAAAACAAGAGGATGTTAAGAACCTAAAGATTGATTTCAATACTATTCAAAAGCGTGTGGTTTCATTGAAATTACCTGCTAGAAATTATCAGTTTATTAAATCTTCTGAGAAGCATAAATTGTTTATATCGGAATTAATTCCCAACCAGCGAGGCCTGAAAGTTCATAGTTATGATGTGGAGAAAGAAAAAGCTGAGGATTTTGAAGAAGAAGTAAGTGAAATGGTGCTTTCAGATAATGGTGACCATGCACTATTTCAGAAAGACGGTAATTGGAATATTACAGAAACTAAAAGAAAACCGAAGCCAGAAGACAAAATAACGGTTTCAGCGAAAATGCATATTGTTCCAAAAGAAGAATATGCTCAGATATTCAAAGAGGGCTGGCGATACATGCGTGATTTCTTATATGTAAATAATGTGCATGGTGCACCATGGGATAAGGTTTATAGTTGGTACCAGCCTTGGGTAAAACATGTAAACCATAGAACTGATTTGAATTATTTAGTTGATATTTTAAGTGGAGAAGTAGCCATAGGTCATTCTTATGTTTCTGGAGGCGATATGCCAGATGTTAAAAGAGTTCCTGTTGGTTTGCTGGGCGCTGATTTTGAAATTGAAAATGGGTATTACAAAATCAGTAAGATCTATAACGGAGAACAGTGGAACCCTGATATTGATGCTCCATTAGGCTTAACCGGACAAAAAGTAAAAGAAGGTTATTTTATTTTGGAAGTAAATGGAAAAAGTATTTCAGCCAAAGACAATATTTATGAGCACTTCGCGCAAACATCTGGGAGAACGGTATCCATTTTAGTGAATAGCTCTGCCTCAAAGTCAGGAGCTGAAAAAATTTATGTAAAGCCAGTGAGTAGTGAAAACCGTTTAAGATATATCGACTGGGTAGAAGGCAATAGAAGAAAAGTGGCTGAATTGTCTGGTGGAAAATTGGCTTATGTTTATATTCCTAATACCAGTAACCCGGGTTTCACAAGCTTTAATCGCTATTACTTCTCACAACAGGACAAAAAAGGTGTTGTGTTAGATGAAAGAAATAACGGTGGTGGTTCAGCAGCCGATTATATGATTGATATAATGACGCGAGAACCAGTAGGCTATTTCAATAGCAAAGCAGGTGATAATCGACCATGGACTTCACCAATAGCAGGCATTTGGGGACCCAAGGTGATGATTATCAATGAAAGAGCCGGTTCCGGTGGCGATTTACTGCCTTACATGTTT
>JBBSPJ010000065.1:0-14717 GCA_038258905.1 Cytophagales bacterium | reverse complement strand
TATTGTGGAGTTGGAGGGATTCGAACCCTCGTCCGGATAAGGAAACGATGCATCCTCTACATGCTTAGTCACCAATTGAATTTTCGTCTCTGCTATGGAAGGTAACAATCCTCGTGCAGAGCTTATCTATTAGAGTTTCACAACTATTTAATAGCATCATAGCTGCTAGTTTCTCCTAGTCGACACCCCTTGATCAGCCCCGGAAAAACGAAGCGCTGAGGGATGTGGCCGGGGAGTCCTTGTGGGGACTCAACCCATTAAAGCCCTTATCTCTGTAATTAAACTGAGATTAGGCAGCCATGGCGTAAGTATTTTCGCCAATTATAGTTCGCATAAATTACTTGCGGATGTACATGCTCCACCCGACATGCTGATACACAATTCACACTTACCGTCAATACCGGTCAACCCCATATGTCAATTGTTAATCCCCTTTCATTCAAAAGGGATACAAAGGTACAATAATTCATTCATTAATTGTATGTTTCCTTAATTCATTTCTCACGCTTTTAATGAGATAAGGTTTAATCTATTACTTTATATTTTGTCATCATTTTTATTTTCCTTGCTGCGCCGGAACAAAAATGTCGCCAAAATAGAGATAATATCGTGCTATTTATGCCTTATTACCTAATACTTATGACTTAAAACCAGTAACATCAATTGACTACATAAACATCACATCTTTGTACTCACTACATACTACTTACAACCTACAACCTACAACCTCCTATAAACTACTTAAATCTCACTTCTCTGTACTTACTACTTTTTACCTTCTAGCAATTTCCGGTCTGACCTGACGGTACTGACCTAAGAGCTATCATCTATCCTCAATTCTCTCATCTCACATCTCTGTACTCACTACTCAATACTCTATACTTAAAACCAATAACCAATAATCTATCCCGTTTCCTTCGTCTCGGAATCTCCGCTTCGCTGCGACAACCTACTATAATACTCATTATCAGTCACTAGCAAATTTCATAATATTTTTTTTAAATCACTGTTCATATTCCCATAACTTCTGCCTACCTTTGCAACGGCAAATCGGCACGACCAGCTCCTGCTGAATTCCCCCAGGACCGGAAGGTAGCAAGGGTAGGCGGTCGTAGCGGTGCGATGTTGGTTTGCCATTTTTTTCCTCTCTTGCGAATAACTCCCTTATCTTATCACATTTCAGCTAATATTTAAGATTAAAATTCTAACTTTGCCTAAGCATAATTAATCTTAAAATATATAACTATGAAATTCTTTATTGATACCGCCAATCTTGATGAGATCAAAGAAGCTTACGATTTAGGCGTATTGGATGGTGTAACTACTAATCCAAGTTTAATGGCTAAAGAAGGCATTAAAGGTGATGATAACGTAAGAGCGCATTATAAAGCTATTTGCGATATTGTTGATAATAATGTAAGTGCTGAAGTAATTGCTACTGATTTTGATACCATTATTAAAGAAGGTAAAGAATTAGCCAAAATCGATGATAAAATTGTAGTGAAAGTACCGATGATTAAAGATGGTATTAAAGCCATTAAATATTTTTCATCTATGGACATCAGAACCAATTGTACTTTGGTATTCTCTGCCGGACAGGCTTTATTAGCGGCCAAAGCAGGTGCTTCATATGTATCTCCTTTTATTGGTAGATTAGATGATATTTCGACAGATGGATTAGGCTTAATTGAAGATATTATTCGTATTTATGATAATTACGGTTACGAAACTGAAGTTTTAGCAGCTTCTGTACGTCATACCATGCACTTATTAGAATGCGCGAATATGGGTGCCGATGTGGTAACGTGCCCATTAAATGTGATTACTGCCTTATTAAATCATCCGTTAACTGATAGTGGTTTAGCTAAATTTTTAGCAGATCATAAAAAGGTTAATGCATAAAACGATGATTAACTTTTCCGGAGTTTTTAACCCTGGAAAAGTTTTTCTCTATTTTTTATACAATGACTTTTAGTTAAGACAAATTTCCTTCTCTCTTCGGAGAAGGATGCAAGGATGAGGTTTAAAACTAATGCTTAACTAAACGACATTGATTCTTTATATTGAGTGCTATGTATATTATTAAAGTAAAAGGAAAAGCAAAGATTCCTGATTATATTCAATTAAGAGATGAAAATTTCGTTCTAATAGCCTATTTCCGAGCAGATCGACCTTTAAAAAACATGGAAAAGTATGGTTTGCAGGGTAAAGAAGAGGCATTGGAACAGTTAATTAATGAGTTACCATTTGGTAAAATTCAAGCGCTAGAACTTTAAGAGTATGTCAAAATCATTTTCTAATGAACCGGTAGTTCGCATTGAGAACGTAACAATTTTTCAGGAAGAGGTCGCTATTCTAAGCGATATTAATCTGACTATGGAAAAAGGCGAATTCGTTTATCTAATTGGTAGAACAGGAAGTGGAAAGAGCTCATTATTAAAAACTTTATATGCTGATTTGGAATTGCGACTAGGTACCATGGAGGTGGCAGGTTTTAAAATTAATGGTATAAACTCTCAAAAAGTCGCACAATTAAGAAGAAAGATAGGGGTGGTTTTCCAAGACTTTCAATTGCTCCCGGATAGAACAGTGGCAGAGAATTTATTTTTTGTAATGAAGGCAACCGGCTGGAAGGATCGCTCAAAAATGAAATCTCGAATGGCAGATGTCTTGATGAGGGTAGGCTTAGGCGCTGTGGATTCTAAAATGCCCCATCAGCTCTCAGGCGGTGAGCAACAACGGGTGGTAATTGCCAGGGCTTTGTTGAATGAACCGACTTTACTCATTGCAGATGAACCAACAGGAAACCTGGATCCGGAAGTTTCTGATGGTGTCTTTAAATTATTTACCGATATTAATAATAGCGGTACGGCCATCTTAATGGGTACTCACGATCATGGCTTTTTAGATAAGCACCCCGCCAGAGTACTTAAATGCTACCAAGGCAAATTACTCGATTCCAAAAAAGATCAGTTTGACTTGAAGAGCAATTATTAAAGGTTTCTGGCAAAGTGTATTATGAATTCAAGATTTTCTTCGGTTAAAACCAAAAGTAAACTTTTCCAGCCTGTACCGACCCATCTGAAAGATGCAAACTCTTATAACACTCGAAAAGACTAGTATAATATTTGGACATAAGGCGTCTGACGGTTTTACAGGCTGGAAAATAACCGTCAGACGCCTGCATTCCTAAGAGTTCTATGTGAATCAAACCTCGAGAAACACTGTAGGAAAATATAAACCTAAAAAACACTTCCTGCTTTTGAAGGTTACACATCATCAGAAAAACATTTTTTAATTGAACATGCAACGCATTCCCAAAATACGACCTCAAATAACTTCTGCTTATGTTGGTGAAGCGACATCTTCAGAAGAAACTTTCCAAAATGAAACCCTTCGTCCTGTCGTTAAAATGCAGCATGATTTGCTTATAGCTTTCTTTAAGCAATATTTAAAAGAGAAAAAGAATCAATATTTCCAGCTTACTGCAGAGAAAAGAGTGGAGTACATAAAAAACACCTTTAGTAAAGATTTGGCCTTTCGCAATATGCTCAAAGGCTTAATCGTAGGTCAGTTTACTCTTGAGGAATATAAAGAATACGCTAAAAACACCTCTGCTTTGAATAAAAGAATACTTTCCATCACTCAGGAAAGAATACTCAAAAACTTAAGTTTAAACTAAGGGGGTCACAAAATCAGTTGGTATAGAAATTTATAAGGGCACCTGTTCGTAGTAATCAGCATCAAAATCAGCACCTATACCGTAAGCATCAGAAAGAATAACTTCACCTCCTGGAACATATTTAAGACCATTTATCACAGGATCTTCTGAATGCATAAGTGGTGCATCTAAATCGAAATAAATGATGTTTTTACTTGCCAAGGCCAGGTGTGCCAGTGCTGTTATTCCGTATCTTGATTCCCCCATTGAGCCTACTTGGGATTTAATACCCGAAGCCTCGGCGATTGCAATTATTTTGAGGGCTTTATAAATACCCCCCGATTTAGATAGTTTGATATTAAATAGGTCGCAGGATGAAGTACTTGCCAATCGGAAAGCATCGTGGTGGTTGAATAGACTTTCGTCTGCCATGATGGGTATGGAGCTATTCTCCCTAACCTTTTTCATTCCCGCATTATTCCAATGAGCTACTGGTTCTTCGCAGTGTTCAATATTATAGGGATATAAGGCCGCTAAAATTTTGACAGCAAGAACGCAATCCCATGCCTGATTGGCATCAATGCGGATCCTCATATCTTCTCCAACGGCTGCCCTGATAGCGGCAATCCTGGACACATCTGTGAGCAGATCGGATCCTAGTTTCACCTTTAAAATCTTAAATCCAGCCTCTTTAAAAGCTAAAGCATCAGCAGCCATTTTTTCTGGTTTATCGATGCCTACAGTCATATCACTTACCAACTTTTTATTGCGACTGCCACCCAAAAAAGCAAACAATGGAAGCTCAGAAAATTTGGAAGCTATATCGTAAAAAGCCATATCAAATGCACTTTTAATGGTACTATTAAAAGCAATTGCTGCATCAATCTCCGCCAGCCTATCTTGAATTTCTAAAGGGTTTTTGTCAATAAGTAATTTAACAATCAACCTACCTATAGCTATTTCACTTTCCTGTGTTTCTCCGACAATATAATCGTAAGGTGAGCATTCACCAATACCTACTATTCCACCATTTGTGTGTATTTTTACAATAATATTTTTAGAGCTATATATAGGACCCAGCGAAATAATAAATGGCTGTTTTAATGGAATATTTAACTTAAAAAGTTCAATTTTCTCTATCCGTAACCCTGAAAAAATGAGATTCTCATTTTTCGGTTCTTTGCTAATTTTTAATACATCCATATCTTTCTCTCTCTTTACGATTTAATTATTTTCCGTCATGCTCCACCAATGTAACGCCAAGTCCTGGCTTGCCCGTTATAGACATCCACCCTTCCTTTATTTCGAATCCGCCGGAAACGGCATCTACTACGAGGTCCAGGCTACCATCCAGGTCTATGTATTTAGTGTTGTTATGACATAAGGAGGCATGTAAAGCAGCAGAAATACTTACTGCACTTTCATCATTGCATCCCCACATGAGGTCAATACTAGCAATTTTTGCAATCTGAGCTATCTGTGTTGCTGCATAAATACCGCCCGTTTTCATCAGCTTAATGTTAAAAATGCCGCAAGCGGTAGGAGGAGTCGCTAAAGTAAAAGCATCCTGCGGGGTTATAAGGCTTTCATCTGCGGCAATCAATGCTTTTAGCTCTGCTGGTAAATTTTTTAATAAGGCTATTTGATTAGCTTTAACAGGTTGCTCAATCAGTTCAATGTTAAGGTGCTTAGTTTGTTTGTGAAATTGGAGCAATTCGGCTTCCCCATATCCTTGATTTGCATCTATTCTGATTTTTATATTTTCTCCAAAAATCTCTCGAAGTTTCACCATTCTGGCTACGTCTTCTTCTACACCTTTGCCAGTTTTAACTTTTAAGCATCGCAGTCCCATATCAAAATATTCCTGGGCTTCTTCCAGAGTATCTTCTACTGTTTTTATACCAATGGTCACTGATGTTTCCATTTTTTTAATTTTTTGTCCAAGAAATATTGCAAGAGGTATATCCAGATATTTGGTAAAGGCATCATGCAAGGCGATGTCCAAAGCTGCTCTAGCAGCTGGCGTTGTAGGAAAACGTAAGAGCAATTCCTCAAGCAATCCATTGAAACCTCGAATATCTTTACCGATAAGAAAGGCAAGGCGCTCCTCTGATAATGCACTTAACGTCTGTTCTAAGGACTCTCCGGTTACTTGTTGGCTTGGATTTCCAGCGCCCATGCCATAGGTTCCATCTTCTAATGTTACCTTTACAAATATGCTATCTACATCGTCTACTGTTTTAAAGGCAATAGTATAAGGTCTTTTGTTACCAAGGTTTTTTCTCCATGTTTCTATTGAAACTATTTTCATCTTGTTCAGGGTTTTTGTTTATTTTATTGGTAGGCCAGCTACCGGATTGTTATTTATTGTTCCAATTTAGATTTGACCAATTCAGCCAACTCACTAATTCCAGTTGTTAAGGGGTTAAATACCGGTAGTCCTGTTTGGCTTTTTAGTAATTTACCGTGATCTTGAATTTGCTTTTCATTCATGTTTTTGGTGTTTATAGTTATGGCTATTACTTCACTGCCCATCATTGATATCATTTTAATATCTATTTCCGGATTAGGGATTTTTTCTGGTAAAAGCTCAAGGTTATTATACTTTTCTCTAATCGGATGATGCTGCAAAATAACAGCATCCAATTTACCGGATATAATGAACTCTGAACCGCATGGACCACCTGGGTTTAACAGCGAAGCTTGTCCTTCTACAATAATTATTTGGGGTTTTTCCTGCTCCCAGCATTCAACTATAGCGTGTTCTATTTCCCCTGGTATAAAATCATTAGGAGTGGCATCAAAAATAAATCCGTATTTTGTTCCTTGCATCCAGCCTGTTTGACCTGTATATATCATTTCTGTTTTAATACCTTGCTTATTGAGCAAATTGACTAGTAATCGGGTAGTAGTGCGCTTGCCGGTAGAGCAATCGGTACCTAAAACGCCAATTTTCAAACAATTTACTTCCCGGATTTTTCCGTTCCAGAAATGCAATTGGTCAAATGGTTTTGGCTTACGAATATCATAGATCTGAGCATTATTTTTAAGGGCCATTTGTAGTATTTCCTCAATATTAGCCAGCGGTTGATGCAAGCCATTTACAATATGCAAACCATGAGATAATGCTTCTAACACTATGGCATATAAACTTTGTGGCAGTAAACCGCCCTTAGTAGCCATTCCGATTACAGCATATTTAGGTTTTCTGCCAAGTTTTTCTTCTAATTCGCTAATAGTTGAAAATATTTCAACACGAGCGCTTGTGCCACCCACAAATTGGCTGATATCCTGCCCTGCAAATTTGGCATCTATAATCCCTAATATCTCAAACCTGTTTGATTCTCTAAGTAGGCCATGGGTAGTTTTGGCATGAATAGTATCCAGCAAGCCTCCGGTAATTATGCAGGCTGTGCCACTAATTTCCTCCTTATTTAATGTGGTTGTATTCATGTGTGTGTAACAGTTTTTCTAACATTTATCTCTACAAGCATGTCCAAAAATTTATTCTTTATGCCTGTCTGCCAGCTGGCTTGGTTAGTTTGGTTTACTTTATGGATATTGCATTTCATTTTTAATAATTTCAAGACAATAACTACCGGAGAGATATTATTTCTCCGTTCACGATTACAAATTGTACCTCATCATTTTTCAGAAACAAAAGTGGCTCCTTAGTGCCAAGTGCTATTAACTCCGAAGCCTGGTATTCTTCATTCACAAAAAATAGTGGTAATTCATTATGGTCTTTTCCTGAAGGTGGATGGGTTAATCTTACAGTGGTATAGCCTTGTGCAAGCCACTTATAAGCCTGATCTTGCTCAATGTCGTTTATGTTTTTGAGAATCTCAGGAAATACCTTGCCAATTTGCATTTCCAGACCCTCCGCATCTACTTCCTCGTAACCGTAATAAATGGAGAGATCGCCCATTTCTGCAACTGAAGTCTTAGTAGCAACTGTTGTACCGATCATTTTCTCCTCCAAAAATATGCCTAGATCCATCTTATAGCTCTTCCCATCTCTTAAAACATGTCCATTTCTGATCAATAGGTCGTAAAAATTTCTATCATTTTTAGGGATATCCTCATAGGAGTTAATATTAGCATTAGTATAGCTGGAATTGGCAATTTCGTTGAGGGCATAAAGGATAGCCATGAAATTCATTTTTACCAGCTTTAATTTTTCAGGATCTCCTATTGTACCACCCGATTCAATTAAAATGGTATTGGTGCCCCATTTCTGTATATTGTCTCCAAAAGCTCTTGGCTCAAAGGCATCATCATATCTACCTACTTGGCCTGGAATATATTCCTGAAGCATTTCATTCATTTTTACAATTAATTTCATGGCATTACCACGGCCTTCATTAATATCTTTTTCATAATTATAGGCGGGAGCTAAAAAGGAGATAGATGCAGTTTTTTCCGTATTGCTAACATTGTAGTACTTACTTTGGTCGTGTAAGTTAAAACCAAAGTCAGGCTCGTATTTGTCTCGTACCTGTTTTAATATTTTTGACTCTGGCGAGCTGAGACGCAGTGCATCTCTATTTAGATCAATGGATAATGCATTTTGTCGCTGAAAAGCTTCTGCTCCATCAGGGTTTAGCATTGGAATAAAGTAAAGTGTAGTTTTGCTTAAGATATTCTCTCTAAACCCATTGAGGGCGTCATCCGCTGAAAGAAAATTAAAAATCTCAAAAAGCGCCCTGGTAGCTGTTGATTCATCACCATGCATTTGAGACCACAAGATAACTTTTTGAGCTCCTTTACCTGCTTTAATAAGATTTATGTTCCTTCCCTCTACCGACTTACCCAAATTTTCTATCTCAAATATATCTTGGCTTGCAATAGTGTTGCGGAATGGCTCAATATCATTGTATTTTATTCTTCGAAAGTCCAGCAAAGGCTCATGATAGAGATGGTAATTAGCATTCAGGTTGGGCGCAAATTCCTCTGCTACTGTTTCAGCGCTATCATATACCAGCTTGAACTTTGAAAGGTCAGGAACAAATTTTCTATCACGTTCCAACTCATGGTTGTAAATAAGTTGCCCGAGATCTTGCATAAATGGTAAACCAATTGAGTCGTACTCATACACACCATCATTGTAAATTTCATTGGCATTGGTGTGGATGACAGCCGAAAGCATAAATTCTACATTATTTTTAGTGTCGATGATGTAGGCATTGTCGGTTAAGTAGCCATAGGCCTGCCCAATTTTATTAAAAACGCGAATATGATCCGGAATTGCTTCTTTTGCACCAAAAAGCAAAAATTTTGAATAGGAGTCATTATAGTCTTCTTTATTGTACTGGGGAAAGTCAGACTCTCTTGGTAATTCCGACATTGCTCCATAAAGTAGTTCATAATCTTGCTCAGATAAATGAAATCTCTTTTCGAGGGAAACTGCTTCGGGGAAAATAACTGCCTTTAGCATATCATGCATTTCAGAAAGCGGCATGAAATTCTTATAAGTAAAGTCAAATTTTTCTTTAACGAGTTCTCCACTGCCATTTATAAAACCCTTGCCTTTTAAGGTTTTGTTTTCAGGAGCGTAACTTGTTTGGCTCTTCAATAAAGGCTTTTCGAATAGCACCTGATTTCCTTTCCAAAAACTCACCGGATTGGTGTACAGACCACCGTCACCGGGCATAGAAATAGCTAAGCGATGAGTAATACGGGTTTTTTCGTAACCTTTTTCATGAAGTTTATTATTTAAATAGTCGTGTCCTAATAATTCAAAAAGTCTGTTGAACGCATCATTATCACTGACCAAAAATATTTTTTTGGCATAATGGATTGGGCTGGGTAGATTGTTTTCTGCGGTGAGGTCTTCTTTTACTGCACTTTGCCCCTGATAGGCACTATCAGTTAGCATAGTGGTATTAGCATTTAAGCCCGGAATACGAAGTGTGTTCAAAAACTCCAAAGCCATAAATACTGTCGGCATTTTTACAGTGCTGGCAGGGTAGAAGTAGCGGCTATCATCCACATTGTACTGAAAGGATTTGAAAGTCGGGGTATTGTGTTGATCCCGGTTGATCTGTGTATATATTATTTGAGTCTCAAATTGTTTTTTATTATTTAAAATATTTTGGAATTGATCAGGCTGCGTTTTCATGAGCTTTTCAAGAAAGTCCTGATTTTCCTTAATAGTTGTTATATCCTTTGATTGCGAAAAAATTACCATTGGGAAAAATATTAAAAATAGAAGTATTTTAATCATAGTAAGTCATTTTAAATTTATTCCTTGGGGGCAGGTTTAAGTGGCTTTTCAATTTCTTTGTGTAATGCCTCCATAAATGTCTCTCCCACATCCTGCTTTTCTGTTAAATAATTAGGGTCCGTTTCTCGCCATAATTCGGTATTGATAAATTTCTTGTACTGATCATGCCCTATCAAATATTCAATTGGATGTTTGGCAGACAAGTAGTTTACTAGTTGGACATTGGAAACAAACTGCTGCTCAGTTAGCGGAAGGTCATCTCCGTTAGCTACATTTTCAATACCTATTGAGCAATAATTAAGACCTATTACATGACGTCCGAAATAATTCTCGGGCATTAATCGATAAATTGTACCATCTCTATCTACCAGAAAATGTGCGGAAACATTGAGTATGCTGGCGCCTGAAATGACGGTTCGACTGCTGTGTAATTGCGGTTGATTAAATGCCGCGAACGATCGCTCCAAGGTAGGAATGGCCGTCCAGTGGATCACAATTATTTTTGGTGTTATGTTAATAGAATCAGTAATAATCCCATGTCGTTTTTCTAAATACTCTAATGAGAGAGCTACTCTCGTGCTATCAAAAATAATGGGACGATCCACTATTTTAATTTCCTGTGCTTTGGTGCAACAAAAATTGGCAATAAGTATTAGAAAGAAAAGAAGTTGCTTCATATTAATCTAATAAGGCCTTGTTAATCAATTTAAATGTTCCTGCTGCAGCATCCATTTGCACTGTGCTGCCAATTGGTAAAGTGAATTGCCATTCGATGTGACCAATCATGGCGCCACTGAATGCGGGGATTTTGAGCGGTTTGATATACTGATCCATAATTTCGTCAAAAGTAGACGAACCGTAGCCTCTTCCGGGTTGACAGTTAGTGCAATGGCCAAAAATAAAACCTCTGATTTTATCCAAAATCCCTGCCAGCATTAGCTGCGCCATAAGTCTATCAATTCTGTATAGCTCCTCATTTGTATCTTCCAAAAATAGAATTGCACCTTTGAAATCAGGCACGTAATCGGAGCCTAATATGCCACAGAGTACAGTCAGATTACCCCCTATTAAAGTTCCTTGGCTACTTCCGGCAGTTATCGTTCGTGTACGTCCTTTTTTCTGCACCCAGGCATTTTCAGGAGCTTCAGGCTTGGAAAACTCCATCAGCTGATTTTCAAAGAGCAATCCAAAATAATACTTTCTGGCTAGCTCAGTCCAAGAGGCTATTCCATTTTGACCATGAAAAGTTATGAGCCCTGTTTTGGCATAGATAGATAGTAGCAGTGCTGTAACATCGCTAAAACCCACAAGGATTTTAGGATTTTTTTTAATAAGGTTATAGTCAATCAATGGTAGAATACGTGCACCACCAGAACCTCCTCGGAGGCAGATAACAGCACTTACTTGCTCATCTGCAAATGCAGTATTTAAGTCTTTGGCTCTCTCTTGGTCGTTGCCTGCCAAATGGCCCTCTTTAGCCATGAGGTGTTTCCCTTTCTTCACTTTAAGGCCACATTTTTCAAGAGCCTCCACGGCAATATCAACTGGTTCCTGCGTAAAGATTGCCGCGCAGGGGCTAATTAGAGCTACGGTATCACCGGTTTTTAGTTTTTTTGACTTAATTAGATCCTGTAATTTAGATATATTGAAAACCTCAGCAATGGAAGTTGAGGATTCAATAGCTGTTATAAAGGGTAACCCTGCCAGTAAGGCAGAAAATTTTCTTCTGGAGAGGTTCATATTTAGAAAATATAAACCTCTGGGTAGTAAGCCCAGAGGGATGAAAAGCTTATTGCTTGATTAATTTTGAGGATCCAGAATCACCTGCTGAATTAAAGAAATCGATGGTTAGGTCACCTGATACACTTACGCCTATTACACCAATTGCCTGTAAAAAATTAGGTCCGAATGCTGCTTCGAATGCAGGATCATCAGGGACATCTACTGCAAATACTTGGCACTTATCACGTGTAAGATCAGCTGGTAACTCCATTACATCTATACTTGGATATGCTGCAGGGTAAAATTCACCATACAAACCACCGGTTATATCTGATATCAAATATTCATTATTACCTAAATCCATGATAGTCACCTCATAAGGAGTGCCCGTATTATCATATTCGCCGTCAAAGGGAGTTGTAGCTATGGTAGTTGCCAAATAAGTGCCGGCAATTGAACCATCAGGACACTCTAAGATTACATCTATGCTCTGGGACGCCTCATCTGTCAATGTATTCACATTTACTATTTCAGCAAATATCGTGATTCTAGCGGACTCTTGTAATTCAGGAATGGTGTAAGAAATAACCAAAGTATCCTGAGATTTTAACTGCGAAAAAGCTGGCATGTAAGGAATAGTTACTTCTAGCTCTCTATCAGCATTTCCGATTTTAGAATAAACTCTAATTTCCTGAATATCAGTAGTTGAAAAGAACTCTAATGAAGTGGTGATTACTTCGCCCATCTGATAGCCATCTTCTTGATTGGCTGGATTACTCAGTGGATTCATATAAATGTTGGGTGTAATCCCGACAGTTTCAGAGTTGTCACCAATAAAGTCTGGTGTCTCAGAACATGAAACTGCCAAAAAAGATATCATCAGTATGCTATATAATATATTTTTAGTTTTCATAAGTCTTATTTTTTAAATGCTTTTAATTGTCCCACCAGATTGGTTCGGCAAAACCTTTTGCCACTTTACTAACCTCCACAGCATTTCTACTGAACTCATCATCAGGGTAGGAGGCTCTTCGGATGAATTGACCACCTAATATAGGATTATGATTTTCGGGTAGATCAAAGTTTCTAAATATTGTTGGATCATAATCATATCGTCTGAGGTCGTTCCAAGCTTCTGGGTTAATGAATAGGGATATATATTTCTCTTTCATTATTTGCTCAATAGCTAATGAAGCGGCACCAACAGAAACACTCGCATCATTTATATAATTCTGACGATCCGTAGGGTCAACTTCCAACTTATTCATGTGCGCTTCAATACCAGCTATATAAGCCTCGTATGCTTCTGATGTACCTTGGCTTATAATATGTCTAGCCTCCGCCTCAATGAGCTTTAACTCGGCATAAGTCATTAACATTACTGGAGCAGTTTCTGTAGAATACCAGGTAGTTTCACTAAAACCTGAGTTACCGCCACTGCCTTCGCCATTTATGAGTCCAGTGTAGGAGTCTGCTCCGCCATTGTCAGCAATAATCGGTAATCTTGGATCAAAAGTAGGATAGTTTGTCCCATTCATAGCATTAACCAATTGTTGGGCAATTTCTATTGAAGCATTTCCAGTATTATTTGCTAAGGCAGGCCTCAAATGCCAAGGGTTTCTGATAATACCATTGTAAAATAACTCAAAGTCATCTGTATTGCTTGTAAATCCGCTTGTTACCGCATCAAGTGCATTTTGTGCTGCTGACGATCCATTTAACTTAGTTAGGTGGATGTAATATCGTGCTTTTAGCGAGTAAGCACTTTTAATCCACTTTGATAGATCACCGCTGTAAATAATGTCCTCGTCACCTGGTGAAATACGAGATTCGGTAGATGATAAATCAATAATAGCTTCATCAAGTAATCTTTGTATTTCATTATATATGGTTTCTTGTGGATCGTACTTTGGGTTTAGGTTTCCTTCAACAAATGCCTCAGTCCACGGAATATCTCCCCACTGATCGGTAGCAAGTCCCAAATTAGTTGCCTGAAGCACTTTGGCCACTCCTGCGTAATGTGGAGAGCCTTCTGTTTCTGATTTCTCAACTATTATTCCCAAATTAGTTAAGGCCGATAGGTAAACACTTGACCAAATGCCTCCAAGCCTAAACTCTTCGTGGATATCTGCCCCTGCGGCAAATACAGAGCCTGTTTGTTGGGAGATCTGGCTTGTGGTAAAAGCAGTATTATAATAGTTTCTTGCAGTAGCTTCCATTGTGGGTGCTAATAATGCACTTAAAGATGCTTCTGTCACCGCGTTAGGGTCATCGTTGATGTCTAAGTAATCATCACAAGATAATAGCCCAAATACAGAGATTAATAAGATATATAAAATATTATTTTTCATGTTTTCTGATTAAAATGTAATACTAATTTTAGCAGTATAACTTCTGGTGTTAGGTACAACTAAGCCGGTAAAGCCAAAAGCGTTACTTCCTGAGCCAAGATAGCTACCTTCAGGATCAAAACCTCTAAAAGGTGTATCTATGAAAAGATTATTGCCTGATAAAGAAAAAGTAGCATTTTCGAGAAAGGTTTTTTGAAGTACTGACTTTGGCAATGAATAAGCAATGCTTATGTTTCTTAGCCTAAACCAGGTAGCATCCTCTAAAATGATATCGGATACCCCATTATAGCGAGCAAAATTTCTATATAAAGATTCACCATTGATTTCGACAGAAGTCGTATTTTCTACAAATACTGGTTCATTTATCGATCCCGTATTTTGTACCCCATCAAAAATAACCTGCTCATATCGCTGCTCCGTTTGCTTCAATATACCATTTCTAATACCATTTCTAATACCCATATCTAGAACATCTCCACCTTCTCTCCACTCTAGCAGAAAGGAAAGGGAGATATTTTTATAGCTAAAAGTATTTGTCAAGCCTGCGCTCCAATCAGGAAGTGCATTACCGACAAGTTGAAGGGTGTCGGTTCGTGCCGAAGGAAATCCATCACTATCAATGATTAATTGTCCATCCTCGGTACGTTGATAAGGGAATCCGTATAAATCTCCAGCTGAGCCACCGGGCACTAATCTGTTAACAATTCCATTTCCTGAATTAAAAAATTCAATCTCCTCAACCCCTTCTGCTATTGAG
>JBBSPJ010000064.1:0-14951 GCA_038258905.1 Cytophagales bacterium | reverse complement strand
CTCTGCAAGGAGATTTTAACACAAGAATTAATAGAGGCAATAGTCAACTTAATTCCGGAAGATTGGCTCAGAGAGGAAAGTCTTTTTGAGAGTAAGGAGGAGCATAGAAATGCGTATACCACTTTTTTGCTCACCCGCATGCAACATTCAGATATTTTCATAAAAGAAGCACAAAATGCAAGGAAAGAACTTATTTGATTATGCGGTAATTCGCGTGGTGCCAAGGGTAGAACGTGAGGAGTTCCTGAATGTAGGCGTTATTGTTTATTGCAAAGCAGAGCAGTTTTTGCAGATGAAATTTACTTTGGATGATAAGAGATTGCTGGCACTATTTCCTGAAATAGATCTTGAGTTAGTACATTCCAACCTACAAGCCATGGAGCACATTTGTCTGGGTACTAAAGAAGGCGGAGCCATTGCTGCATTAGATAAAGCTTCTCGATTTCGCTGGCTAACGGCCACCCGCAGTACCATTATTCAGCATTCGCATGTACATCCAGGTTATACGGCAAATGCACAAGAGACTTTAAATAAAATGTTTGAAGAGATGGTTTTATGAATAAAGCTTAACTAAATATTCTTAATATATCTTATAAAAAGTAATCGTAAATATTTACGCTAACCGATTTTTTAATTTCGAGGGTAGTTCAATAATATATTATTTTTATTATAATTGTATCTAAAAACCACTGATACTTATTTTCGTCAGTTCTTAACATTACTCTTATTTTGAAAATTCAGCTAACTTTTATTTTCCAATTATTATGGATGTCCTATTCGTTTGGGCAGGTATCTTTTGAAAGCAGTTTTAAAAGGTTTCAAGTAATTGAAGGTTCGTTCAAAGAGTTGCATGTAGCCTATGATGAGCTAAAAGAGAAACATAAAGTCCGAATACCACTTTTACTTATTCAAACCTTAGATCCGGATCAAAAACTCATCTATCATTCCGATTTAGAGCTAATTAAAAAGAGTTTCAAGCCAGAAGTGATGAATAATCCTTTTTCCATGGCTCAATTCCTGGAATTTGTTTCTTTAAAGTTTTCTGATCGATTGAATGAGAAACTGGATTTTATCAAACAATTGGGTGATCAGGATTTTAATGCACAAGATTCCATTCTTTTCAAATATGAACCCGAGGATAAATGGGCCATTCAGAAAGAGGAATTGGAGCAATCATGGTTGAGGAAAATTAAATTTGAATCAATTATCAGTGTAGATTTTGAGAAACTGAAAGCCTTATCCCAAAAAGAGGCCAATGAATTGCTGAATGAAGCATTTGGATTTTCTGTTTCTGCTGAAATTTGTAAACTCGAAAACGATCTATCGGGAGTAAATACCACCGTAGAGGAGGCATTTTTTAAAGCCTACTCCAATAGTTTCGATCCACATAGCGATTATTTTTCCATTTCTAATTCAATGGAATTTATCAATCACTTATCAACTTCTTCTTTTGGCCCTGGTATTAGTTACGTAAACTCCGGCAATCAATTTTATATTAGTGAAGTTACACCATTCAGTGAAGCTGATTTAGGTGACAGCATAGCGGTAGGCGATGAACTTACAGCAGTCTATTTAGAAGGTGAGTTTGTATCACCTCAATGTATTCCTTCACAACTATTGTTTGATTTATTTTATGGCACAGATCAGGAGTTTTTAAAGATCGAGTTAAAGTCATCCAAAACTAAAGTTTATCAAAAATTCAATCTATTAAAAATGGAATTGGCTTCGGTGGACAATCATACTTACTGTTATGAGCTTGAATTGGAAGGGCATAAGTATGGTTATGTATCATTCCCAAGCTTTTATACTAATTTTACGGAAAGAGAATATGGCTCAGGGCAAGAAATGGCACTCATTCTTCTGAAACTAAAAAAATATCAGCTAGAAGGGTTAATTGTGGATTTGCGGGATAATGGTGGAGGTTCAATTGAAGAAGCTGTCAATTTATCAAGTGCATTTGTTGATTATGGACCTTTATTTATTACGAAAAAGAAAGCGCAATCAGATGAATTATTGGTGAAGGATACCAAGAGAGGAAAGCTATTTGAAGGTAAAATTATATTCCTGGTTAATTCCGCTTCCGCATCCGCCTCCGAAATTTTAGCAAATGCTATGCAAAATTACCCCAACATGTTAGTAGTTGGATCTACTACTTTTGGAAAGGCCACTGGCCAAACCATGGTGCCACTGTTTACTGCCGGTGGTCAGGAACCTTTCGGGATGGTAAAAGTAAGCAGTTTGAGGATTTATAATATTGATGGGAAGAGTTACCAGGGGCGCGGTGTAGCACCTGATGTATTGCTTCCATTATATCCTACTAAAAGGTTTTATGGAGAGGAGGAGCTATTATTTGCTCTTGAAAATAAAGACATAAAAAAAACTGTTAAACCCAGATTTAAGAGAGAAATTGATTCAGAGAAACTACAACATTATATAGATACAGTATTAAAGGAAGACTCCCTTATGCAAAGTTATATCAGTTCCAATTCAGCATTTGAAGATGATATGATGAATGGAATTTACTATTCTATTCAGTTAGATAGTTTACAAGCCTTTCAGGTACAGGATACACTATCTGATAGAAAAGATGAATCGTTTTTTAATGTTGCCTTGGTTGAAGATAATCAGGCCTTTAAAGTAATAGGGGAAGAACAAATTAAAAAGATTGAATCGGATATTACACTTAAAAATACTTTACAATTATTTAACTACTGGAACACTATTGAAGATGAATAAAACTATTACAAACACCTTAGCATTTATAATTTGCATATTTTTTAATATTTACATTACTTACGGACAGCAAGGGCCAGGTGAGTACATGAGCCAGCTAGGAGCAATTTATGAACCTGTTACTAAAGATACCTGGGATTATACAAAGCAGGTTGCAAGAGGTAGAAATGCAAGAAGAATTGATAAAAAGCGTACAGAGCTAATGCAAACACTCAAAAAGGAAAAGTATAATGCTTCCAGAGTAGGTACTTATGAGGGTGATCCGGCTTTAAGAGATGCTGCTGTTAATTATTTACAATATTATTACCTGATTTTAGCTGAAGATTATGGGAAATTGATTGATCTGGAAGATATAGCTGAGCAATCTTATGACGATATGGAAGCTTATTTGATGGCTAAAGAAGCAATTGATGAAAAGATGGATTCAGTATCGGCAAGTTTAACTAAAGAGACGCAAAATTTCGCTGATAAATATGGCGTTAATTTAGTGGATTCAGATTCACGTATTGGGCGCAAATTGAATAATGCTTCGGAAATAAACCAATATTATAATCAGGTATACCTGGTATTTTTTAAAAGCTATTATTACGAAGGGCAGATGCTCAAAGCTTTTTCAGAAAATAACATTAGTGAGATTGAGCAATTCAGACAAACTTTAGCGCTAACAGCTACAGAAGGTGTAGAGAAATTGAAGGAAATAGGCCTTTTTAGGATGGATCGAAGGCTCAAAGATGCCGCACAACAAACCTTAAATTTCTTTCAAAAAGAAGCTAAGGAATATGCTGAAAAAAATGTGGCTTTTCTGGTACAATCAGAGAAATTTCAGACCCTGACTAAGAATATTGAAGCAAAAAATCCTAAAAAACTGACTCAAGAAGAAGTAGATAGCTATAATGCAGCTTTGGAAGAGTACAATAAAGCTGTAAACGATTATAATAATAGAAATGCCCGATTTAATAAATTGCGAGAAGAAAATGTGAAAAACTTCAATAAGGCTACTTCAGATTTTTACGATAAGCATATATAGTTGACTTTTATTTGTTTGACCTTAAATTGGTGTGAAGTATGCCTTAAAGTAATAAGTACATTTGCTTAATATTAAGTATTCTTTATATATAACTTGTACCTTTTAGGGTTTGCAGATAATGGTTAAACAAATTACAAATACATCATCATTCCAGTTTCGAAACTTTAACTTTAATATTTAACCATCTTCACTATATGACTAACCAAATAAAAGCTTTTCTATTTCTCCTGTTAATTTCTGCTTGTAATCCTGCTCCAGAAGAGATTAACGATGCTTCTGAAACTCAGAAAACCCCCACTTCCAAAATAAAAATACTCAATTTTGCGAGCTTCCATTTTGGGTATTCATCAGATGCCAATACTACAGAATTTGATGAAGAAAGTGAAGCAGCACAAAAGGAAGTGAGGGAGATTTCCCGGCTAATTGCCAAATTTCAACCTACCATTATTTGTGTGGAATCTGTTCCTGAAAACCATGAAGCACTTAATGCTTTATATCAGAATTTTCTCAAAAATCCTGACACATTGATTACAGATTTAGGCGAAACGAGTATGGTGGCTTTTGATGTAGCACGAATGAATGATATTGATACAATCTATGGAATCGATAATCATATGGGTTATAATTATAGCGTAGGAGATTTTATAGAAAATAGTCCTGATTTGGAAAACTCAATAGACCCGGAAACCTACTTGGAGCTGACTAATCACCCATTCAAGGATTATCCGGAGATGGCTAAATTGGAGGGAAGCTTTGATAATTTATCTTTACTGGAGAAACTCCAATTTATGAATGAGCCAAGGTATCTTGATAATTCCATCATTAGCAATGCTGATAAGCTATTTTATGTCGGTATCGATGATGAGTTTCAGGGGGCTGATAATGCTGCTATTTTTTACAATCGGAATATGAGAATATATTCGAACCTGAATCGAATTCCTATGACCAAAAATGATAGGGTTTTTATTCTGATGGGAGCAGCGCATACAGCCTTTTTGAGAGAATTTATAGAAAGAAGCCCTAAATTTAAAATGGTGAATACGCAAGATTACTTGCACGAATAAGGTAGTTGCGTTTTATAGCGTGTTACAAGATCATCAACAATCAGACTGAAAGCGTATATTGTATTGTAAATTTAATACCCGTGAATTAAGCTATGAATAAAGTTTTTCAATCTATTGCCAGGTATATTCCTTTATCTGAGGAATTAAAAGCGGAGGTTCAAAAAAGAATGGTAAGACAGACCTTTAAGAAGAAGGAATTAGTATTGGATGCGGATACTGTTTGTAAAAGCAGCTATTTTATAGAAAAAGGAATCATGAGGTTATTCTTCCTGAAGGATGGTAAAGAAATTACTGAGTTTTTCTGTGCCGAAAATGAATGGATGAATTCACCTAAAAGCTTTATGCAGCAAATAACTGATACTTATTATATTGATACAGTGGAAGAAACAGTAGCTTGGAAGCTGCATGTAGCTGACCTGGTTTACCTATTTGAGACCTTTCCTGAAATGGAAAAATATGCCCGAATGGATATGGGTAGCACTTTTGGATATATAATGGAAAGATTGGCAGCCTTGCGATTTGCCAGTGCAGCCGAAAAATATCAACACTTTTTACAAACCTATCCTGATATCCACCACCGTCTTCCACTTGGAATGGTGGCATCGTATGTCGGTATCACTCAGGAAACTTTAAGCAGGCTAAGGAAATAACTATTTTTTGATCTGGGTCAAAAGAATTGATACTTTTTAAGAATAGTTTTGTGAGAAATTAAATCGAACCTATGAAAAAAAGAATTCTTATCATCGTTTCTGTCATTTTCCTTTTGCTGACAACAGGAATCATCTATCTGTTCACTTATGTCCCTCCACTATCTGAAAATCATGGTAAACTGAGTTACCAATTGTACATAGAGGAGACAGGAAATAAACCTGGAAAACGCCCACTTGTAGTGGTTTTTGGTGGTGCTGAAGGCGGTAATGACTGGACTCGTAATTACATGAAAGAAAAGCGGGATAGTTAGCTGGCGAGAGGTTATGCACTTTTGTCTATTGCTTATTTCAGAGCAGAAGGAATTCCTGAAGCACTAGACAGAATTTCACTTAATGCAATTGCAGATACTATTTTGAAAGTAGCACAACATCCCAAAATTGATGAAGCGAGAATTGGACTAATGGGGGGCTCCCGTGGAGGAGAGTTAGTACTAAATTTAGCCAGCTGATTCCCGCAATTTAAAGCAGTTGTGGCCATGTCCACCTCCAACGTGAGTTTTCCTGCCATCACTTGGTCGGCTAACAATTCTTCCTGGACTTATAATGGGGAAGAGCTTCCCTATGTGCCGGCAACGATGGAAACCATCTCTCCGGCACTGGAAGGTGATCTTTTTGCTGCCCACAGCATCATGTTGAAGGATAAAGAAGCCGTAAAAAAAGCAGAAATTCCCGTAGAAAATATTCAAGGGGCGGTATTGGTGATGTCAGGCAAAGCCGATGATCAATGGCCGGCCACTGAAATGTCGGAACAAATGATGATGAGGCTTAAGGATAACAACTTTGCCTATCCTTATGAGCATGTAATACTAAATGGGGGACATATCGCACCTCTCGATCATTTTAATAAGGTATATGCTTTTTTAGATGAGCATTTAAAGGGTGATAGATATTGATGGCTTCCGATATGCATAGCGGGTTCAATATAGTTTTAATAACTTACAACTAACTTAGCAGTTTTAGTGTCTCATAAAAATTACTTTCTATTTATACCAAATATAAAAAAAGTGAGGTCTTGTCATATCCAAATAGTTAATAAAAAGTAAGTGCAAATGAAAAAATGCTGTTTTAATTTCAAATTAATTGTTTGTTCAGTAATAATTATATCCTCTATCACGAAATTAACGCATTTAAATGCACAGGAACTCAATTCAGAATATTCCGATGAATCTATAGTAGTTGGGACCGGCTGGGGTTTTAGTTCAGGATTAAGGGAAAGTGGCTTAGGATTAAATTTTTTAGTAGGATGGCAAAAAGCCGTTGGCCAGAAAAAGAGAATTGAGATCAACCCTTACCTTACCTTTGGAACCTACAAAGCATTTGCTATTCCCACCGATACACGGGAACAGTTATTTAAATCAACTAATTTGGGTGTAGACTCCCACTTTCATTTCTCATTTCTAACATTATCGGCAGGTTTGTTCGCTAATTATACCAGAGGCATGTACAGCAATCAAGGGTATTTTAATGATACTTATTATGGGTTTAAAGGTGCAATCGGGTTTAAAATAAAATCTAAATGGGAGCAATTAAGCTATGAGTTGAAACCTATTAATGTGTTGGTGGGTAATAAAGGTTTTTTACAAGGTTACGCAATGTATACCATGAAAATAAAGTTGAAAAAGAACAAATAAATGCATTAAATATCTCAATCCCACCAAAGGTTTTACAACTAATTCACATATTTTGTAAGGTATTTTAAACTAGTTAGTTTGTTTAATTACATTCTTAATTTCGATTAATTCAGCTACCAACATATTTTTTAAATAAATAATACATAGTACATTGTGATACTATGTATTTTGTCGTATGTTTGCATTGTTATACTATGTATTAATTTAAACAATGTATTTTGAAAGATGAATTTATAGGAAAATGGAAATCGCAAGTCAAAAAAGGAACATTATCCTTTCTGGTACTTAATGCCATAAGCAAAAGGGAACTTTATGGCTACGAATTAATTGAGATGATAAAGAAATCCACAGCAATTGAAATAGCTGAAGGTACTTTGTATCCCCTAATGAACCGGCTTAAAACAGAAGGTTTAACCACCTCAAAATGGGTAGAACAAGCATCAGGCATTCCAAGAAAGTATTATGTGCTCACTAAGGAGGGGCTAGAAACTTTGAAACAAATGCTTAACTATTGGAATGAGTTACAGGAATCAATCAACAAACTAACTAACGATGAAATTTAAGAAAATTGAATTTGAGAACAAAGACGCTCAGAGGGTATATGATAATTACATGAAGAATTTGAGTAATGTACTAAAACCCATTCTTGAGGAAGACAGGCAAGATGTATTAATGGAGTATAATAGTCATATTTATGAGCATCTTCAAAGTAACAAATCGCGACCCGAATTAAATGAACTTTTAAATGCTATTGAAAAGTTGGGTGCACCTGAAGAGGTTTTAAAACCCCTGATTGCTGACAAATCTTTGGAGAAAGCAACCAAGTCATTTAATCCTTTACACATATTTAAAGCCTTACTACTCAATATCTCCAATGGTATCAGCTATGTCATTTTCTTTTTTCTCTATCTATCCCTAGGTACTTTCGTTTTCCTAATATTTGCCAAGCTTTTCAACAGCGATCATGTAGGTGTTTTTTACAAGGATAATAGGTTTCAAGCTCTTGGTTGGGTAAAAGAGACTTCTAATTATTCCGAAATATTAGGCTACTGGTTCATTCCAGTGATGATCTTGATAACCATCACTATATACTTGCTGATCACTTTATTATTAAAATTTAAAAAATCAATATCTAAAAAATCACTATCATGAATATAAAAATAACCTTTTTCCTGCTCATCATAAGCACAAGTCTTTTAGCTCAAAACGCAACTATAACAGCTGAAAAAAAAGCTAGAATTGCAGAATATATTGAACATTTTAAATTTAACAATCAATTATTGGGTAATGTCGCTATAAAAGAAAATGGAAATGACATTATCAATACCAGATTTGGGACTATGGGCAGTAAAGATGCTTCAAGTTATACGATTGGCTCTGTTACCAAAATGTTTACGGCAGTCCTTTTTGCAAAAATGATGGAAAAGGATATAATTAATTGGGACGAAAAATTAAATGTTTATTTTCCTCAAATCCCCAATTCTGAAATAATCACTTTAAAACATATGCTCAACCACACCAGCGGATTGCAAGACTATGTGGTGAAAGAAGACAGCCTTTATTTTTGGTTGAAAGAGCCTGTGACACAAATGGAGATTTTCAGCGAAATAATTAGGCAAGGATCGGCTTTTAAGCCTGGCGATAGCTTGAGCTACTCAAATTCTGCCTATTATCTTTTAGCCAGAATTTTGGAACAGAAAACCAATAAGACTTATCAGCAATTAGTAGTTGAAAATATAACGCAACCACTAGAAATGATAAATACTTTTGCCATTGATGAAAAAAGTCTTCAGTTAAGGAATGTTGCTAACTCATACGAAAAGAGAAATGATGCATGGACTGAGACCGATGAATTTTATTTTCCGAATGTCTCAGGAGTTGGCAATATAGCCTCTACAGCAGCTGACTTAAATCGAATGATGTCAGCTTTGTTTTCCGGTAAAATTATTGATACCGCAACGCTTAATAAAATGCTACCTATCGAGGCTGACTGGTTTGGTGTAGGATTTATGAAGGTGCCTTTTTACGAATATATAGCTTATGGACATGGTGGTGACACTTACGGAACTCATTCTGTTACCTCATTTAATGCAAATAACGGATTAGCAATCAGTTATATTATTAATGGAGAACATTACCCCACCAACGATTTTGCGATCGGTTTATTAAGTATAGTATATGGCAAAGAATATACATTACCGGAATTTAAAGAGTATAAACCCGAACTTAGATTCTATGAACAATATGGTGGCACTTATGGAGCTTCTGGATTCCCACTCAATATTAAAATTTTTAAGGCTGATAACCAACTAATGGCACAGGCAGAGGGACAACCGGAATTTACATTAACACCCACCGCAAAGCATATTTTCTCGTTCGCTGCTGCCGGACTAGAAATTGAATTTATGCCTTTTGAAAACAAACTAATTCTAAAACAAGGAGGGCAGCTATTTGAATTATTGAAGAAGTAATGGCCTGCTTTAACTGTATTTGAAAAGACTATGAAATAATCTTTGACTGTAGGGAAGGTCTTATATTGCAATAAATTCTATAATAAAGAGAAGCTCTCTGACTTGCTTTCAAGGCAGAGAGCATTTCTCACTTTGGCTGAAGTTTGAAAAGTGGGGTAATTAAATTAGTTTTAAAAAAAACTAGTTGGACGGAGTAAAAGACGATCGAACTAATTCATAAAACCAAAGAACAAATGAGCTTCCTTAAAGCAGAATGGAGAAAATTGGCCATCGCTAATTATACAATCGACAAAAATCTACTCACCCCATATATACCTGCAGGTACTGAATTGGATTTGTGGAAGGGAAACTGTTATGTGAGCCTTGTAGGGTTTATGTTTGTGAATACACGCTTGTTGGGCATTAAAATCCCTTTTCACACCAACTTTGAGGAGGTTAATTTAAGATTTTATGTTAAAAGATTGGAAAATGGAGATTGGAGGAGGGGAGTAGTCTTTATCAAAGAAATAGTACCAAAACCGGCCTTAACCTTTGTGGCCAATACTATGTATAATGAAAATTATCAAACCATGCCCATGCAACATTTATGGACTACCGATGAGGAGCAGAGAATTGTGCAATACAAATGGAAAAAAGGCTCAAAATGGCACAGCATAAAATTAGAAGCAGACATTAAAAAGACCATGCTGGAACCCGATAGCGAAACCGAATTTATTACGGAACATTATTGGGGCTATGCAAAAGTGAATGAACAGCGATCAAATGAGTATGAAGTAACACACCCCAAGTGGGAAGTTTACCCTTTAAAAGCTTACGAAATTGATGTAGATTTTGCAGCTGTTTATGGGGGAGTTTTTGGTTTTCTGAATACTGCAGAACCGGTTTCTGTGATGCTCGCAGAAGGATCTGAGATTTCAGTAGAGAATAAAAAGAGCATTAAAGCGGACTAGGAAAAAGGTAAGTAGTCTCCTCAACTAGACTGCCAAAATAAGTGTCTTTAGAAAAGTATTTTGCTGTGTTTTTCGATGAATGCTTAGGATTTGAAGAGGGAAGGAGCTATGTTCAACACTTTGAATAAAGTAACCTATGGAAATCAGTTTGTAAATGTTTGTAAGCGTTTGCTGTTGGTTACTAAAATATATAATAGGAATATCAACACCTAGGTGGTGATGTCCGCGTGTTGGGCTTTATCCGTACTTAATGAAAAAATTAAATATTGTTTTAGCAGACTATCTTACAGATGCAAATTTATTTGTAAACTTGCTTAGTGCTACATCTAATTTAACAAATTTAAATCTCCCTTTTTTCTTAAGGTCGGAAATTGAATCGAACTCTGACTTTGGCAAAAAATTGAAAATCGAATTTGAAAAAGGAAATTTACTTTCTGAAAAATTAGAAACGGAGTTATTATCAAAAGCAATAAACCAAGTAAACGGAGATATTGTTACAACTTATTTCCCGAGGTCTATTTCCAGTTGCAGAAGTGTTGAAAACCTTGTTAAATCTGGAAATATCAAAATTGATTCAATCTGGCACCTTAATCTTTGTAATATTAACTTTATTTCTGCTCAAAAATTAGCGGAAACTGATTACGCTCAAAAGTATGAAATGACTCAGAATCATATTATTGAACGTATCAATAATAGTAAATCCCAATTATTAGATTCAATTATATTTCTAGGAGAGATTTATTCAGTCAATAAAATTGATGTTGATTATGAAAGCATCAACAACTTAGAAACATTCTATAAGGAAAAAATAGACAATGAAAACAAGCATAATCTTAATAATTAGTTGCTTTACACTTTCTTGTTTAACGCATAAAGAATTTAAGGAAACTACAGACAGGGAGAAAGAAAACCTTAAAGGTTATGTTAAAAGCGTCAATGTTTTTCAGGACTCTTTGTTATTGAATAAAACTGATTATAGCAAAAAGGGGTTTAAAACTAAATCAACCTTTTATGATCATAATGGAGAATTGCGAAATCAAAACAACTTTGAGTACATAAAGGGTTTTTTAGCATCGGTTACATCAGAATTTGCTGATGAGACAGTTTATAAAACGATTTATGAAAGGGATAGCAAGAATAGAATTATAAAAGAAACTAGTATTTACCCCAATGGTGAGGTTGATTCAAGAATTGAATTTGAATACAATGATTCGGACCAAATAATTAAGAGGACCTATATACCCAAGAACAACAATTCATATTGTTATACATTCGAATATAGTTTGACTGAAAAGAAAGAAATTCACTGCACTTATGGACTTCATTATTTGTATCAGTTATCAGACGGCTTAGTTATTAAACGAAACGAGTATAAATCAAATGGTGAAATACATATGGGACATTCTTATGAGTATAATGAACACAAAGATGTGATATTAGAACTTGAACTATGGAACAACAAAGAAACTGATAGAATCAAGTATAACTACGAATATGATAATGCTGGTAATTGGTTGATTAAAGTTCAGGAATGGAAAAGTGGTGGGAAATCAAAAGTTAGACGAGAGATTAGCTATTACTGAAAACAAAGCCTAACACTAAATATAGGTCATTGGGCAGATAGTGCTAAATTTGAAAATGATCAAATTTAATAAAATATGAGAGGAATTGGTAGTTTGGAGCCTTGAAGTGCTTACGACCTATATACTAAACGTTAGTTTACATGAATAGATCAATATTATTAAATCGAAACCTTATTAATTTTGGAATTCCTCTTGCACTAATAGTAGCTCTAGTTTTATTAATGAAATCTTCATTTCTAAATGGGAAGGATATTTTGAACTTTGCCATAACAGCAGACTTACTTTTGACGGTTCCACTTGTTTACTTTCTGCTCATTCGCAAATCTGAAATTCCAAAAACTACCGCTATTCCTGTTATGATAATAGGACTAGTGCTTGGTTCCTATTTTTTACCACAAGAAAGCCAAACATATTTGGCAATTTTCAAAACCTGGGCTTTACCAGTAATTGAAATCTCAATATTAACTTTTATCATAATTAAAATCCGCGGTGCTATTAAAAAATATAAAGCATTAAAGGGTTCCACACCAGACTTTTTTAGCGCACTTAAAAGCACTTGCTATGAAATGCTTCCAAAAAGTGTAGTCATCCCCGTAGTGACTGAAATTGCAGTATTTTATTACGGATTTATTTATTGGAAGAAAAGAAAACTGAATAAAAATGAATTTTCTTATCATAAAGATAGCGGAACAATAGCTTTGTTAGTTTCAATTATATTTATCATTGGAATAGAAACAGCCGTTCTCCATATCCTTCTCTCAAGATGGAGCCACATTGCGGCTTGGATTTTAACATTTTTAAGCATTTATTCTGGAGTGCAGCTTTTTGGTTTTTTAAAGTCAATGTTCAAAAGACCTATATCAATCAAAAATGACAAATTATTGCTTTGCTACGGGATTATGAACGAAACTAGCATCGACTTGAGAAATATTGCCAGCATTGAGGTTTCTTCAAAAGATATAGAACTTAACAAAGAAACCCGGAAACTTTCATTTCTGGGAGAATTAGAAAGCCATAATATTGTTATTTGCTTGAAAGAAGAAAATACACTGATTGGACTCTATGGAATTAAACGAAAGTATAAGAATTTGGCATTCTATGTTGACAAGAAAATTGAATTTAAGAATCAGATTGAAAACGCCTTAAAACACTATATTTAGTGCTTTACATATTTTATGTAAAAAAGATAACTGTTTTGCCTCTTTATGAAAACAAACAAAATCTGGAGAACACTAGTAGGCATCCGCTTATGTACATATTTCTCTATTGAAAAATGTACTTAAGCGGACGCTTACAGATAAATATCATTTTGATTATTTGCGCAAATTGGCCGATAAAGATGACCTTTTTTATATGCTTCATGACACAAGCTCCGTAGCTTTCAAGGTCTTCCTGCTGCAATAAATTCAGAAAAAATATCCAGCATATGATAGTTTAATAATCGAGACATTTGGCTCAGAGAGTACGATAATTAAATTTTTATCGGGCTGCATAGGTATTACCTATGACAGAACATTAGGTGAAACTTCGCAGCATATTGTATCAGACTATCAAAATGATCTGCTATTATTGAGAAACATAAAACACCAAAAATAGAATATACAGTTAACATCATATAAAACCCATTTGCTCAACAGCCTGTAACCAAGTGTCTGATAAACCGCCCCCAATTTATGCTTACTTTTCAAAGTTGGCAATAAATGATTTAATTCTATTATTTTTTAATTAGTAAAGAGTAACAATTTGTGAAGAAAATATAAATTCTTACTTTCAATATTTCATAGCATGGTTAACGGTTTTTTATAGAGGCCATACCCAATAAAAAAATTACATTGAAATTTCAACTTACATTAATTATCACATTTTCAGTCTTTTTGACCAATTGCAGACAATTGCCAAAAATAAAGTTGTCGCAATGGGAGCAGACAATTAATTATGAAGTTTCTAACGATTCTTTAAGAATCCCAATTAACAATCCCATAAATTGCCCAATAAGGATATCCGCTAAATCACCGAATGCTGACATTAAAAATAGTATAGCCAACAAGTTTCCTGTGATTATTGCTTCAAGTAAAGATACTCTTATTACTTTTTGGACTGATAAATCAAAGGATGAGATACTGATAAAATTTTCAGTAATGATGGGCAATCCAAATGACATAATTCATAAAAAAGATATAAATCTTCCCTTTCGAGAAGGTCATAAATACAAGATTATTCAAGGATATAAAGGAAAATTTTCCCATACTTCAAAATATTCAAAATATGCTTTAGACCTTAACCTTAAAGAAGGAGATACCATATGTTCAGCCGCAGATGGTTTCGTAGTAGGCGTAATAGAAGGTTATACAGAAGGTGGAAATTCAAAGAAATGGAGAGATTATGCAAATTTTATTACCATTTTTCATCCCGAAATGAATTTGTATTCTCAATACGTTCACTTAAAGTACAAAGGAAGTTTAGTTAAAGTGGGCGACTATGTCGATGCACAACAAGCTATTGGTATATCAGGCAAAACAGGTTACACAGATATTGAACATCTTCATTTTAACGTTCTAAAGCCAAATAACATAGGAATGGAATCTATTCAAATTGATTTTATAGAAGGTTATAGGGGGGTAGATTTGAAAAAGGGAGATTGGGTAGGGAAATAAAGTAGATTGTATTAAAAATAGGCGAAATAAATCTAAGACCAAAACCTTGTTTTCAAATCAAAATTAGTGCTTAACCTAAGGTTTCGCACTTTGTAAGGGCTCACTTTTTCTAAACTAAAAATTAAGCT
>JBBSPJ010000063.1:0-15144 GCA_038258905.1 Cytophagales bacterium | reverse complement strand
TAGCTTTAATCATTGCAATAACATTTAACGGTTGGTTTTACAAAAAATTTGTTAAAAAATGAGCACAGAAGCAATAATTGGTATGACAATATGCCTATCTATTACAGTAGGCGGGTTTCTATTTTTCCTGGTAAAAGCGATACGCTCAGATGGACCTGATAAGTCAGATTCCTCAATGCAAAAGTAACTGCGGAATATGTCTTTAAATAGGGCTTACTTAAAAAATAGGCCATATTTACTTTATATTTTCCATATAAATTCTTACCACAGCTTTAGGCAGCACATGATATCCATTAACAGGGTTTAGATTTTGTTCTCTTGTGGTAGGGGTTAAGTGGATATGAAAACCTGACACCTCGCTTATCTCCAATAAATCGTCTATTTCGTATAAATCATCTTTATGCACTTCATCATAACCTAGCAATAACTTTTCTTTGGCTTTGCGTTTTACTTCAATAGCAGAAGTTGAAACTAAAAATGTATTGGCATGATGTTCCATAAAATCACCCTTTTTATAGGCTCCCATATTAATATAGAAGAGTTTTTCTTTACTTTTGGGAGCATCATTCTTCAATTGAATTTCATAGCCATCTACAACATTTAACTCCATGTAGGAATCAATATGCATTTTTTCAGGAAGTCCGAACCATTTGTCCAATAAGTCGGTATAGGTAGCTTCAATGTTTTCTCCGATGGTAAAAACTACGTCATGTAGCTCTGTATTAGATTTGGGAGCTGCTCCGCCCAAGACTACTGCAAATAATTTGTTCATTGTTATTTTTCTATTTGTTGAGCTAAAATGGCTATTCCTTCTTCAAATGAACGTGGATTGTAGCCCAAATTTTTTATTGCTTTATCTAAAATAAAACCGGTTTTAGGTGGTCTCTTAGCTGTTTGCTTAAACTTGGAGCCGTCAGTTTTTGTTATAAAAGACTTATCCAGTTTAAAATAATCAGCTGTCTGAATAGCCATTTCGTATGGAGTCATTAAATTTTTACCGGAAATATTGTATAGGCCAGTTGCTTCTTTTTCAGCAATTAATAAACAACCTTTTGCTAAATCTTCTGCTAGGGTAGGGCTACGCCATTGGTCATCTACTACGTTAATGCCTTTAGAATCTTCTAAAGATTTTTTTACCCATAAAATAATATTAGATCTACTCATATCATGAGCTATACCATAAACTAAAACAGTTCTTGCTATTGCCCACTTTATATTACTACCTAGTAATAGTTTCTCTGCGGCTAACTTACTTTCACCATAATAACTGATGGGGTTTGGTTTATCTTCCTCAGTATAGGGGCCGGCTTCACCATCAAAAATGAAGTCGGTAGATAAATGTACTAAAAAACAATTGTTCGTCTCTGAGGCTTTTATCAGATACTTTACTGCATCAACATTTAATTTCCAGCAATCTTCTTTTTCATTCTCACACTGATCTACATTGGTCATGGCGGCTGTGTGAATAATTGCATCAGGCTTTTCTTTGCCAATAA
The DNA here is from genome assembly GCA_038258905.1 of Cytophagales bacterium. Classification (GTDB taxonomy): domain Bacteria; phylum Bacteroidota; class Bacteroidia; order Cytophagales; family Cyclobacteriaceae; genus Marivirga. The sequence goes on along the minus strand of JBBSPJ010000063.1, from coordinate 13,648 downwards.
TTTCATTTACAGCTGATTCATCAGTTATATCTAAACTGAGATATTTGTAGTGACCTTCATTTGGGAGTCTATTTTCTCCTCTTGCCGTAGCTATGAGCTCATGATTCTTTTCCGAAACGATAAGTTCTACCAATTTCTGCCCCAGTAGGCCGTTAGATCCTGTTAATAATATTTTCATTATTTTTCTTCTTCCTCTTTAGGGTATTGATAACCATATTTTTCGGTTATTTTCTTTTTAGACATCTTTTCCAATTCCATCTTAACATAAATGTCTTCCACCGGCTTATCTCCAGCTCCTTTTCGTACTGCAGCTATGGAGTCAATCACAGCAAACCCTTCAACCACTCTTCCGAAAACAGTGTATTCACCATCTAAGTGAGGTGCTCCGCCTTTTTCTGCATAATCAGTTTTTTGTTCTTCAGAAAACTCGTAAGCTTCAAGTTCCCCAAACTCTTTAGTAATTAAAGAATCAGCTTCATCCATAAAGGCTTGCAAGCCCTCCATATCTTGATTTTTCTGCATCTCAATCACTTCATTTCTGAGGTTAGCATATTTATTCATCCCCAGAAGCTCTCTGATTTTAGCTTGCTTCTGCTGAAATTTTCTACCTTCAGCCATTTGTTCAAGTGCTGTTTTTTCCATGGTTTGGCCATCTACAATATAAAACTGAGATCCACTGGATTTTTTCTGAGGATTAACCTGATCTCCTTGGCGTGCAGCGGCCAAAGCCCCTTTTACGTGCCAAAAATTAGGGTTAATTTCTGCATCAATGGTATAATTTATTTTTTCTTCTTCTTCCAGGCCTGGCTTTAAATTCACATCACCACCTTGTATCATAAAGTCTTTAATTACTCTATGAAATATAGTGCTATCATATTTTCCCGACTCAACAATTTTGATAAAATTCTCTTTATGTTTAGGCGTTTCCTCATATAAAATAGCCTTCATGTCTCCGTATTGAGTGTGAAACACAACTACTGAGTCTTTTGATGTTTGACAACCACTCAATAAAAAGGATGCTATTACAGTTGTTATTAATAAATTTTTCATTGTTAAATATATTCTTTCTTATTACTTCAAATTATAATTGTTCTCTAATCTCTTTCAATATGGCTTCCCCACCTTGTTTTAATACTTGTTTAGCCATTAAAGTTCCTAGCTGTTCTGCTTGTGAGACTTCATCAGTTAGTTTTATGGCAATTCTTTTTTGTCCGTCCAAACTAATAATACCTGCCTCTAATTCAATACTAGCTCCATTTAATGTAGCTAAACCAAAAACGGGAATGCTACAGCCACCGTCCATATATCTTAGGTAAGCCCTTTCTGCTAATAAACAGTTTTCAGTCGGTTTGTGATTTACAGCATACCTTATCAATTGTTTTTTCTCTGCATCCAAATTTGCATGTACTTCTATTGCTACAGATCCCTGGCCTACTGCCGGAATAAATTCTTTAGTATCCAACAGATGGGCTATTTTTTCATCGTAATCCATCCTATGAACTCCAGCGTAGGCTAATAAGATAGCATCACATAAGCCGTCCTCCATTTTTTTTATTCTGGTTTGCAAATTCCCTCTGATATCTACCGTTTTAATATGCGGATAAAAATGTTTTAAGGTGGCAATTCTTCTTGTAGATGAAGTGCCCAAAGTGATAGGTTCATTTAAATTAATATTGGTTTTATGAGAAACCACTACATCATTTACTTTTTCTCTTTCCGAGTAGGCAATAATCTCAAACCCATCCGGCAGTTTAGATTGTAAATCTTTTGCGCTATGCACCGCAATATCAATAGCTCCGGTTGCTAACTGAGCTTCAATTTCTTCTGTAAAAACGCCTTTACTTCCTATTTTTGAAATGGCTACATCGAGTATCTGATCACCCTTTGTTTCAATAACTACAATTTCTGCTTCATGACCCGATTTTTCTAACCTTTCCTGTACAAAATATGCCTGCCATAAAGCTAATTTACTCCCTCGGGTACCAATTTTTATTTTCATTTACTCAAATTAATTTGGTCATTATCTTTCTTGAAATTGTAGGATAAATCTTCTTCTGCTACATCTACAACAAATCTACTATTCAATAATTTCCTACCCAATAGAATGGGGTTTTTCATGTGGCTCCTGTCGGATAATGAGAATTCTGTGTTAAAAACTTTATTAAATAATTTCAATTTTGTTTTAATGACATAACGCTGTTGAACCTGCCCGTTTGAACTACGGATCTTTTTTAATTTAAAAGTATCAGTTTTAAACTTTCTAGCTCGCATGCCTTTACCTAACCTGTTACCACTTATGGTATATATCAATAGTTCTTCACCCTCCTTATTGGTATCAATATGTATTTTTGAACAATGGATGGCAGAAGTATATGCGCCAGTATCTATTTTAGCCTGAACTTCTATAAGCCCTAGTTCAGGTAAATCTACTTTATCAGTACGCCCAATAGTTTTCTTCTTTTTACTCAAAGCTATTTTTTACTATGAATTAGCTAAATTACGGAATTGTAAGCATTCATTAAAATGAATTATTCTAAAGCAGGAGATTAACTCGATTTAAAAGCTGTTAATTTTTCATTTTAAGAAGATTAATTGCATTAATCTGGCAAATTTATTTTTATCAGAAAGCAAAAGTACATTTAATTACAAAAAATATTCGATATAATAGTGGTTTTCATAGATTTGCAGAACCATTGCAACATGAACGAAATTAAAATTGACATAGCCTCTGATAAGAGCATTTTTTTTGCTTCTGATTTCCATCTAGGTGCACCGGATAAAGGAATAAGTTTAGAAAGAGAATTTAAGATAATTAGATGGCTCGATACTATTAAAAATTCTGCAGCTGCAATTTTTTTGGTAGGCGACTTATTCGACTTTTGGCACGAGTATAAAAGAGTAATTCCTAAAGGGTTTATCAGGTTTCAGGGTAAGCTGGCTGAATTGGTGGATGCAGGTATCCCTATTTATTTTTTTACAGGCAATCATGATATGTGGATGTATGGCTACTTTACTGAGGAGTTAGGAATTCCCGTTATAAGAAAGCCTACCCTTATTACAGCAGCCAATAAAAAGATATTTGTAGCCCATGGTGATGGTTTAGGTCCGGGCGATTATCAATATAAATTTCTGAAAAAAGTATTTGATAACCGTATCTGTCAGTGGCTATTTAGGCAAATACATCCCGATTTGGGTATGAAAATAGCTAATCTATGGTCTGCTAAAAGTAGAATTAGTAGCTCAACGGATGACACGGCCAATTTTTTAGGAGAGAGAGAATGGCTTTGGATCTATGCGAAAGAACAAGAAGCTAAATCGCATCACGACTGTTATATTTTCGGACATAGGCATTTACCTATTGATGTTCCAGTTGGAGATAACTCCAGATACATTAATTTAGGCGAATGGGTAAATTATTACAGCTATGCGGAATTTAATGGCAAAGATTTTGTACTTCATAAATTTGAAGAAAATGATTAAATATTTCAACTTATGATTAAATATATACTAATTGCTTTATTAACATTTTTATTAGGCGTTCCTCAATTGTATGCGCAAAATAAAAGCAAGGAAAAAAAGGTACCTACTACTCAATTGAATAAAGATGGAAATATTAATTATCCGAAAAAGATATTAGTAAATCCAGACTTTGATTTTAAATTGAAAAGTACTCAAAAAGGTAAGTTCATATTAAGTTTCTATAAGAGCCAATCAAAAGCAATAACTATAAAAATATATGATCTTACAGGTAATTTAGTGCTCCAGGAAAGTGTTTCTGAAGATGGGTCTTTTAGTAAGGAGTACGATTTAAGCTATTATAAGCCCAGATTTTTTGTGGTGGAGGTAGGGAGTTCCCAGTATAATAAAACCAAATCAATAATTACTGAATAAAAAAAGCCTTACAAGTTTATCAATAATACAATCGATAACCTTGCAAGGCTTATTCTAAATCTAAATAAAAAAAAACTTAGTTAATTTCTACTAATTCAATTTCAAAAGATAAATCTTTTCCAGCTAAAGGATGGTTAGCATCTAAAACAATGTGATCATCATTTACTTCAGCAATTACAACAGGCAAAGCTTGTCCGTCAGGCTGTTGCATTGATAATTGCATTCCTAACTCAGGCTTTATTTCTGCCGGTAATTTATCTAATGGAACTGGAACCATCATATCATCTCTTTTATCACCGTACGCTTCAGCGCTTGCAATATCAGCAGTTTTCTTATCACCTATTTTCATGCCATCTACGGCTTTATCAAAACCTGCAATCATCTGACCTGCTCCTACTTCAAACTCGATAGGATCTCTTTCTAAAGAACTGTCAAAAACGGTTCCGTCTGTTAATTTCCCTGTGTAATGAACTTTTACTTTGTCGCCTTTCTTTACTATTGACATAATTTTTGCTTTTTGTTTTGCATTATAAACCACAAAGGTAAGATTATCATTCCCCAAAGAAAACCTAAATGGCTTTTAATACTAATATTGTTCACTTTCGCAACATAATTGTTCATTAATGAACAATTATTTTAGCTTAATTACGTAATTTACCTCTTAAATAAAGCTTAGTCAGACTGGCATCATTTTTCTAAGGTATTAATTGAACAAATAAGCTATGGAAAAGGAAATTCAGAAAATTTTAATAATTGATGACGATGAGGATGTTTTATTCGCAGCCAAAATGTTATTGAAAAAACATGTGAAAGAAGTATTGATTGAAAAGGATCCCAGAAAAATTCCTTTTCTTCTGAATCAGTCAACGTATGATGTTATTTTACTGGATATGAATTTCAGTCAGGACACTACCAGTGGCAAAGAGGGGATTTATTGGCTAGAGCAAATAAAAGAAAGAGATCCGAGCGCGGTGGTTATTCTCATTACAGCTTATGGTGATGTAGAAACAGCTGTTAGTGCCCTTAAAAAAGGAGCTACTGATTTCGTTTTAAAGCCATGGCAGAACGAAAAATTAATTGCCACTATTCATGCAGCATCACAATTAAAAAATTCTTACAATCAGGTAAATAAGCTACAGCAAGAAAAGCAGCAGCTGGAAGAATCTATTGATGCGCCTTTTAAATCAATTATTGGTGAAAGTAAAGCTTTGCGCAATGTATTTACCATCATTGATAAGGTAGCAGGCACAGATGCCAATGTATTGATTTTGGGAGAAAATGGTACGGGGAAAGAATTAATTGCCCGTGCGTTACATAAAAAGTCCAAACGAAAAGATAATTCCTTTATAAGTGTAGATATGGGAGCTTTAACAGATTCCTTATTTGAAAGCGAATTGTTTGGACATAAAAAAGGTGCTTTTACTGATGCTAAAATTGATAGAGCAGGAAGGTTTGAAATAGCAGATAAAGGCACCATTTTTTTAGATGAAATCGGGAATTTAGGCCCCGCTTTGCAAGCAAAATTATTAAATGTTTTGCAAAGTAGAACGGTAACACGCATAGGTAGCAATGAAGCTATTCCATTTGATACTCGCCTAATTTGTGCCACCAATGAAGATATTCATAAATTGGTAGGAGCAGGTAATTTTCGTCAGGATTTATTGTATAGAATTAATACTGTAGAAATTCATTTGCCTGCATTAAGAGATAGAATTGAAGATATACCACTATTGGCTGATCATTTTCTGGATTTATATGCTGTAAAGTATAAAAAAGGGAAAATGACAATTACGACTGCCGGATTAAGGCTTCTTCAAAAATACAGTTGGCCAGGCAATATTAGGGAGTTGCAACATGCCATAGAAAGAGCTATTATTATGTGCGATCATAATAACCTGGAGCCAGATGATTTCTTTTTTCTTAATAATAAAGGTGCCGCTAGTCCCAATAATGAATCTGCTGAAGATAGTTTTAATTTAGATGATGTAGAGAGGCAGACTATTCAAAAAGCGATTCAAATACATGGAGGAAACATCTCCAAGGCTGCGGAAGAGTTGGGATTAACCCGGGCATCACTTTACAGAAGGATAAGCAAATATGATTTATCGTAATCCGCTAGTAAAAAAAATCATTATTCGATTAGCTTTATTATTGGCTACCTTTTTTATATGGGCTATTTTATTGGCTAATGAGTCTCATTTCATTATTAATTTAGCTTTTATAGGGTTAATAGGGTTGCAAGTACATGCATTTGTAAAGGAACAGACCTCTAATCATAAAGCACTGAGTGATTTTTTAAAAAGCTTAAATGATAATGCTTTAGATAATGCGGATTTTGTGCAAAGTAATGATCCTGCATTAACATCAGAGTTTATTAGAATTAGAGATGCCATTAAAGCTTCTCAAAAGGAAAAGGAAGCAGAATACCAATATTTTAGAAATATAGTGCAGCATGTAGGTATTGGTATTATTACTTTTAATCAGGAAGGGATTATTCAGTTATATAATTTTGCTGCTAAGAAATTGCTAAACACCTCGTACCAGATTAAAAATATTCAACAACTTCAAGAGGTAAGCCCTGAATTAGTAGAAACTTTCCAAAATCTTAAAACAGGAGGGAGAAAACTAGTGCAAGTAAATATTGGGGAAGATATAAGGCAGCTATCTGTCTATGCAATTGAATTACAGTTGCATAATAAAAATTTCAAATTAATTTCCCTTCAAAACATACAGTCCGAGCTTGATGAAAAGGAAATGGAAGCATGGCGAAATTTGATACGTGTGCTTACTCATGAAATCATGAATTCAGTCACTCCAATTTCTTCATTGTCCGGAACTACAAGTGGCATGTTAGCATCACAATTAGCGGAAATTAAACCTAGCTACTCTATTGATCATGAAGATATGATTGATTTACAGTCTTCCTTAAAAACCATTGAAAATAGGAGCGAAGGCCTTATTCGGTTTTTAAATGAATTCAGAAGTTTAACACATACACCAACACCTAAATTAAAAGATGAAAATCCTAATCTGATTTTAGAAAGTATCTGCTTATTGATGAAAAAAGATTTAAAATCTAAAAATATTCAACTAATTAAGAACTTCGCGGAGCCTTTACCCAATGTGCAGATCGATAGAGAATTAATTGAACAGGTTATTATAAATCTGCTAAAAAATGCTTCGGAATCTTTTGATGATGACAGGGAAGAAAAAATAATATGGATCAGTTCCAACCTAGATAGCAAAAAAAGGGTCACTATTATTATAAAAGATAATGGAAGTGGGATAGAGCCGGAAGCCTTAACAAAAATTTTTATACCCTTCTTTACAACCAAGAAAAATGGCTCAGGGATAGGTTTAAGCCTGTCAAAGGAGATAATGAGAAAACACCAAGGTAATATTTCAGTACAGTCAACGTTAGGGATCGGTACAGAGTTTAGCTTGAAATTTTAGTGATTACACATTAAAGATTTATATTTGTGGAAAATATTATAAAAATGCCAAAAGAGGAGATTCAAAAAGCGATTACTAATATTCTGGTGGAAAAATTAGGAATAGCGCAATCAGAGGTTACACCAGATGCTAGTTTTATTAAAGACTTAGGCATTGACTCACTGGATTATGCGGAATTAGTGATGGAATTTGAGCAAAATTTTAATATCCGAATTCCCGATATGGATGCAGAAAAACTTTCCACCGTGAATCAGGCCACCATTTATATCAATGATAAAATTAACGAGAGTTAAAATTCTTATTATTTTATTTTTTTATTAACAATCAGGTTTCATAAAACGACCTAATTTTTGCCACTAACTAATTTATTCAGGGGTAATTATTTTTTAAGCTTACTTATATTATTAAAAAGTTAATTCCTTAACCCTTGTAGAAATTTTACGTTTTCCGGAGTTAATCCTTAATTCAATAAACGCCATTTCTTTATTTTACAAAATGAAAATACTTAGCGGAGTAGTGCTTTTCATGTTAATTTTCTCCATTGAGGCTGTAGCACAAAACTATACCGTGAGTGGCTATATTAAAGAGGAGGATTCCGGTGAAGCTTTAATAGGAGCCACCATTATAAATGCTGAAAATCCTTCAGTAGGTCAGGTGTCAAATGTATACGGCTTTTATTCCCTTCAATTGCCAGCGGGTACCTATACTTTAAGGGTTTCTTATGTAGGTCATCAGGCACAGGAAGTAGAGATTGATCTTAACGGCAGTAAAACACTCAACTTTAATTTAAAGGAAGAAACTTCAAGTCTGGAAGAAGTAGTGGTGAAAGCCAGAAGAAGAGATGAAAATGTGAGCTCAGTAAAAATGAGTAATGAAAATCTCCAAATAGACCGCATAAAATCCATTCCCGCTCTCTTTGGAGAAGTAGATGTTATTAAAAGTATTCAATTGTTGCCAGGTGTATCTTCCGCAGGAGAAGGCACATCCGGAATGTTTGTGAGGGGAGGCTCATCGGATCAGAATTTAATTTTATTAGATGAAGCTACCGTTTACAATGCAAGCCATCTCTTGGGTTTTTTCTCTGTTTTTAATCCTGATGCCATAAAAAATGTTGAAATCTACAAAGGAGGTATTCCTGCAAAATATGGTGGTAGAATATCATCAATTTTGGATATTCAAATGCGTGAGGGTAACAATAGAAAATTTGAAGCCTCAGGAGGGATTGGGAGTATTAGTAGCCGCCTGACTGTTGAAGGTCCTTTAGTGAAAGAAAAGTCATCCATGCTAATATCTGCCAGAAGAACTTATGCCGATATTTTTTTAGGATTCTCCAACGATGATAATATCAGAAATAACACCTTATATTTTTATGATTTGAACGCCAAGTTGAACTATCAAGTCAGCGAAAAAGATAAGTTATTTGTATCAGGTTATTTTGGTCGGGATCGCTTAGGTTTTCAGGATTTATTTGGATTTGATTGGGGTAACGCCACTTTTTCTACTCGCTGGAATCATTTATTTAATGATAAACTCTTTTTAAATACCACCTTGTTATATAGTAATTTTGATTACGGTTTTGATGTAAATACCTCTGGAATCGCCTATAACTGGAAATCAGGTTTGCAGGAATACAATATGAAATTAGATTTTAATTATTTCCTGAATAACAACAATAACATCAGTTTTGGTGCAAATGCTATCTATCATGTTTTTTCACCCGCGAATATTGAATCTCAGGATGTAAATATTAGAAGTTTTGGGTTAGCTAATGATTATGCTGTTGAAACAGCATTGTATATATCAAATGCACAGGAAATTAACGATAAACTAAGTATAGAATATGGTTTAAGATATTCGTCTTTTGCGAAAGTAGGAAGGGATTCAGTGGCCGTTTATGAAGAAGGTGCCAGGAGAAGGCAGGAAAATGAAATAGGTATTGATGTTTTTAATCCGGGTGAAATCGTGAAATACTATGGCGGTTTTGAGCCACGCATTGGCATAAGGTATTTACTCAATCCAAAAAACTCCATCAAACTTTCCTATAATAGAATGAGGCAGTATTTGCAAGTGGCCACTAACGCAACTGCAGGCTTCCCTACAGATAGATGGATACCTGCTGACGCCTATATTAAACCACTTATTGGAGACCAGATAGCTTTAGGTTATTTCAAGAATTTCACCGAAAATATATGGGAATTATCTGTCGAAGGTTATTATAAATACATGCAAAATGTAGTTGATTTTTTACCGGGAGAAGATATCCTCTTAAATGATAAAATTGAAACAGCTGTAGCTGATGGAGTAGCCTGGGCCTACGGAAGTGAATTTATGTTAAGGAAAAATTATGGAAAAACCACAGGATGGATTAGCTATACTTTATCCAGAACTGAAAGGCAAATTGAAGGAGTAGCATCTGGGAACCCATATTTAGCCAGATATGATAAAACGCATGACGCGGCCATAGTTTTATCACACGAAATTAATGATAAACTATCTTTATCAGGCAATTGGGTTTTTGCTACCGGTGCAGCAGTAACTTTTCCTGAAGGCAGATATATTGTAAACGGGCAATCAATTCCTTATTATGATGATTCTAAACGGAACACTAGCCGAATGCCGGATTACCATAGAATGGATATTGCCCTCAACTGGAAATTAAACAGTAAATCAGATCGCTTTGAACAGGAACTTAATTTTTCGTTTTACAATCTTTATAATAGAAAAAACGCCTTTTCAATTGAGTTTAGGGAAGTGAATAATAAAAATCCCACTTTTAATGAAGAAAGAGATGGGCCTATCACTTCAACCACCCCGCAATCGGTGCAAACTGCATTATTTGGAATTATCCCTTCCATAACCTATAATTTTAAATTCACTGGAAAATGAAGTCTATCAAACCATTTATTTTATTTTCTATAATCATCAGTCTGTTCGCCTGTCAGGAATTGATCGATCTGGATTTAGCACAAAGTGATCCGAGGGTAGTAATTGAAGGTAAAATAACAAATCAGCCAGGTCCTCATAAAATAAAAGTATCAAGAACTATCAATTATTATGATACAACTGGTACGCCTCCACTTTCAAATGCTTCTGTTCAATTAATGGATGAATCGAGAAACCTAATTGAGCAGTTTACTTATTTTGCTGAAGATAGCACCTTTAGAAGTTCTGAGAGTTGGGCAGCAGAAATAGGGGAAACTTATATTTTTAATATAGAAGCAGACGGTGATATGTATGAGGCCAAAGGTCAAATTCTTGAAAATGCTACATTAGATTCTCTTTATTACCTATCCTCGGAAACTTTAGAGGCATTAGGACAAAATGTATTAGGAGATGATGGTTATTACTTATTTGCCAACGGAGCCATTAATGGACAGGGCATACAATATTATCGATTACAAATAAAACTGAATGATACGCTAAAAAATAGCAGAGGGGATATAGCCAATTCAGTTTTATCGTCCGAACTATTTGGCCGGGAATTTATAGGTTTACCTATACCAGGTACATTTCAGGAAAAAGATACTATTGAACTTTCCTTATCTTCTATAAATGAGGATATTTATCAGTACTACCTAGAATTTATCAATTTAATGTTTAATGATGGAGGAGTTTTTAGTCCACCCCCTGTAAACCCGACTACCAATATTGTTAACCTTACTACACCAGATAAATTTGCTTTAGGCTTTATTCAGTTTAGTGCTGAAATAAGAGAAACAATAATAATTCCAGAGGAGGAAGAATAACTACAATAATTTGCAATTGTATTAAGCTACTATTACGTAATTTAATCACGTGTTACTAAATTAGGGGATTTTTAGTCATTTCTTTTTATAAGCATAATTCCTACATAAACTCTTAATAACAACTAGTTACGATCTTTAGGAAACCAATAGGTATCATGAAGACGCACTACAAAACTTTGGTAATTTCAGATGTTCATTTAGGCACCAGGGGCTCAAAGGCTAAGGAGTTAGTGAAATTTTTAAAGCAATGCACCTGCGATAGATTAATCTTGAATGGAGATATCATTGATGGCTGGCAATTAAAAAAATATGGAGTTTGGAAAAGAAAGCACACCCGTTTTTTTAATAGGATACTTAAAATGATTGAGCAAAATAACACTGAAGTTATTTATGTGCGAGGTAATCATGACGATTTTTTAGATCAGATTTTACCTTTTAAAGTAGGAAGTTTATCTATAGTGAGAGATTACACCTTTAGGAGTAATGGCAAGAAGTTTTATGTTGTGCATGGAGATATTTTTGATTCCATAACTACCAAGCTTAAATGGATTGCTAAGTTGGGAGATGTAGGGTATACGTTTTTATTATGGGTAAATTCCAGATATAATTATTACAGAAGAAGCAAAGGTCTTCCTTATTATTCTTTAAGTCAGGTAGTAAAATCTAAAGTAAAGTCAGCATTATCTTATATTGATGATTTTGAGTCGCAACTATCAGAAATTGCTAAATCTAAAGGATGTGATGGTATTATTTGCGGACATATCCATCATCCTGCCATGAAGGAAATTGACGGAATTCAATATATGAACTCAGGAGATTGGGTTGAATCCATGAGCGCTTTAGGTGAGGATGAGGAGGGTGAATGGAACCTGGTTTATTTCAATGATAGTTCTGAGCAGAAATCTATGTACCTCAATGTAGAATCTGAAATAAAGCCGGTAGAGCATGATTTTAGTGAGGAAGATGCGCTTGATCAGTTAAGAAAGCGCATTGCATAGATAGAAATTTATGGAAAGGCCTTATCTTCGGGTATGGCGCTCATTAGTAAAAAGAAAAAGATCTATTCAATAAGTGATTCATTAAGAAATTACTTACATACACACGGCAGGCAAATGGAAATCCCTATTAGCTACTCAGACCTGTTGCGTTCAAATAATGCTATCCCTTTATACGATTCAGACAATAAAGATACTCTTTGGGAGACCTTATTTTTTCCTCAAGACGATATGAATCATATTTATTTTGGACTAAAAAATATTTATGCCATATTAAAAGCCGATGGTGATTTATCTGTAATGGAGCATTTATATGTAGATAGGGTAGATGCTTGTACCTACGGAAATACCTATCCGTTCCGTGTCCGAATCGTGAATAGAATTAATGATAATTTCGACTATTTTTATATTAAAAAAGCAGATGCATCACGAATTTATGGACTTGAATTAGAGCATTTACTTTCTCCGAATAGGATGAGTTATATTGTAAATGGCGACACTTTGATAGAAGAGCATATACCGGGTATACCCGGAGATCAGTTTATCAAAAATTATATGAATGATGATAAACTCAATAAAATAAGAATAGCCAAAGAGTTTGTAAAATTTACTGAACGATGCTTTGTGCGTTTGCTGGGTGATATGCATTCGAATAATTTTGTGATTGATATCACTCCGGATTTTGAAGAAATTCATTATCGTATCAAATCAATAGATTTTGATCAGCAATCTTATGAGGGCAGAAAAGTGGTGTATATGCCTCAGTATTTTAAGCAGAACAATCCAATAATAAACATTGGCTTAGATTTAATGACTCCCGCCACTGTAAAGCAATACCAGAAAGAAGAACGTTCTTTAATTCTTAATAGAATGAAAGCTTCTTCTCATAACTTGAAAGAGCTAATGAAATGCATGCGAAAAGACACTATTTCTATACCTGAAAATATTGCTAATTTAAAAAAGGAATTGGCAGATCACTACAAACATCCTGAGTTCCATAATTGCAAAAACATGGGAGGTATAGTGTCAGTGAGTTTGCAGTATTTAATGGATCATCATTAATTTACTCAGGTTATTACTAACCCTGATAAAAAAAGCCACAGTGGTGCGATTTTAGCCCCGGTAGGCTAGACCTGAGTAATTTGCAATATGATAGCCGTTTTTGTCATCATTTTTGAACTACCCAAGGCGTTGGATTTAAAAATGATGAAAAAACTTAAGTGAGATTTATTTTTAATAAGTTTCCTATTTTTTAAGAATAATCTTTTGATTAAGCAGCCCTACCATTAACTCATGAAATCCTCTTAGTTCAGGGTATTCATCGCTCATATAAATGACCTGATTAATATTTAAGCTGTATTCTATATTTATTTTATTTCCCTGTACCTTGCAATTATAGATAAATCTAGCTTTGCCAGGAGTAATTTCAAAACTTTTTGATTGGGGGATTTGCTCTATCTGCCATCCATCAGGTATTACATAAGAGTATGTGCCGGTATGAATTACCGGTGTATAAAGTGTAATAGGATTTTGGCGCTCTTTTTCTACAAAGGGATTAACTTC
>JBBSPJ010000062.1:0-15163 GCA_038258905.1 Cytophagales bacterium | reverse complement strand
CTCTCTACCAAAATATAGAAGCTGGGGTGATTTATTGCGTTGGAGCCTGCAGGAAAATGTGCCGGGCGAGTTTCCATACGCAGCAGGGATTTATCCTTTTAAGAGAGAAGGAGAGGATCCTACCAGAATGTTTGCAGGAGAAGGCGGACCGGAAAGAACGAACAAAAGATTTCATTACCTGAGTAAAGATATGCCTGCTAAAAGGCTATCTACCGCTTTTGATTCCGTAACGCTTTATGGGAATGATCCTGATTATAGACCTGATATTTATGGTAAAATTGGTAATTCAGGGGTGAGTATCTGCTGTTTGGATGATGCTAAAAAGCTTTATTCCGGTTTCGATCTGGCGCATGTAATGACTTCCGTATCCATGACCATCAACGGGCCAGCTCCGATGTTATTAGGATTTTTTATGAATGCTGCGATCGATCAGCAATGTGAAAAGTATATCAAAGCCAATGGCTTAGAAAAAGAGATTACTAAAAAGATTGAGAAAATATTTGAGGAGAAAGGAAATAGACCATCCTATAAAGGTGATTTACCTGAAGGCCATGATGGCTTAGGCTTAATGCTTTTAGGCATAACCGGTGACAAAGTTCTACCTAAGGACGTGTATGAGAAAATTAAAGCTGAAACCCTTTCTACCGTAAGAGGTACGGTGCAAGCCGATATCTTAAAAGAAGATCAGGCGCAGAATACTTGTATTTTCTCCACTGAATTTGCATTAAGGCTGATGGGAGATGTGCAAGACTATTTTATCAATGAAAAAGTAAGAAATTTCTATTCGGTTTCTATATCAGGGTATCACATTGCTGAGGCTGGCGCAAATCCGATTACGCAATTAGCCTTTACTTTAGCCAATGGATTCACTTATGTAGAATACTACCTAAGTAGAGGAATGGATATTAACGAGTTCGGACCTAATCTTTCATTCTTCTTTAGTAATGGTGTTGATCCGGAATATGCTGTAATTGGCCGTGTAGCCAGAAAAATATGGGCAAAAGCCATGAAGCAGAAGTATGGAGCCAATGCCCGTGCACAAATGATGAAATACCATATCCAGACTTCAGGTCGCTCATTGCATGCACAGGAAATTGATTTTAATGATATTAGGACTACTTTACAGGCGCTTTATGCCATAAACGATAACTGTAATTCACTGCATACCAATGCTTATGATGAAGCTATTACTACCCCGACTGAAAATTCAGTGAGAAGAGCAATGGCTATTCAATTGATCATAAATAAAGAGTTAGGTTTAGCTAAAAATGAGAATCCTATTCAAGGCTCATTTATCATAGAGGAATTAACGGAATTAGTTGAAGAGGCGGTGCTGAAAGAATTTGATAGAATTACCGAAAGAGGTGGTGTTTTAGGTGCTATGGAGACTATGTATCAACGTGGTAAAATCCAGGAAGAAAGCTTGTATTACGAAACTTTGAAGCATACAGGGGAGTATCCGATTATTGGAGTGAATACTTTCTTAAATTCTAAAGGATCGCCAACAGTTACCCCTGGTGAGGTAATTAGAGCCACCAAAGAAGAGAAGGAATATCAGATTGAAACGTTGAACTTGCTCAATGGTAGATTTGATAAAGAAGCGAAAGCGCATATTGAGAGCATTCAAAAAGCAGCTATTAAAAATGAGAACATGTTTGCAGAATTAATGGAAGCCACTAAATATTGCTCGCTCGGACAAATTACCAATGCCTTGTTCGAGGTCGGAGGCCAATACAGACGAAACATGTAAAGGATTGGCCGTAGATCCGCCCGCTGGCTGATAAGGAGTGTAGTATAGAAGGAATATGTAATAAGTACAGAAACATAGTTACTTGATTAAAAAGCATGGCTTAAGCTGTGCTTTTTGCTTTTCTGACTTCTGTAGAAATACAATTATCAACCGCTAGCCCATGTATTTCAACAATAAAATATGGGTGATTTTTAAACAGAAAGTATTTCACATGATGAAGATATATTTATTAAGTCGGATCATGTAAGTTTTGAATGAATTTAACACCTAGAATATATGATACAATTCTATCTTTAATCAAAATAATTGAATAATCTTGCGACCTAATCACAAATTTTATTAAATGAAAAACTTATTATCTATTTTATCTTGTCTATTTATTGCTTTATTAATTAGCTGTGGAGGAGATGATGACGGAAATGTAACCCCGGAAAACGAAAAAATTGAAATCACAAAACAAGATTTTGCAGTTACTATTGAAGAAAATCCACTCACTGGACAAGTGTTAGGTTCTATTGATGCCTCAGTAACCAGTGGGGACTTAGCATTTGCCATAAAATCGCAAAATCCGGAAGGTGCAATGGCTATCAATGCTTCATCAGGAGAACTTACTATTGCTGATTCATCATTATTCGATTTTGAAATCAATCCTACCCTAAGTGCAGTGGTGGAAGTTTCCGCAGGTGATGCAGATAGTCAAGAAGTGGATGTAACCATTACATTAATAGATGTAGAAGAGCCAAGGCCTTTCGTTACCACTTGGGAGACCACAGCCGAAAATGAAAGTATCACTATTTATGTTAATCCTGATGTTTCAGGCTATGACTACCAAATAAATTGGGGGGATGGAAGCGAGGACATTAATCTTACTATTGATGCTACTCATGAATATGCAACTGCAGGTACTTATACAATTGAGATTAGTGGCAGTTTCCCTGCTATTTATTCACCTTGGGAGGAGAAAATTAACGCATCAAAACTTCAAAGTATAGAAAGCTGGGGCAATATGCAATGGAAGAGTATGGCAGAGGCTTTTGCTAATTGCGGCAATATGGTCTACAATGCCTCAGATGTGCCTGATTTAAGTCAAGTGACTGATATGTATTTCATGTTTATAAATGCTAGCTCTTTTAACGGAGATATCGGTAACTGGGATGTTAGTAATGTAACTAATATGAGATTAATGTTCTCTAATGCAACCATGTTTAATCAAGATATTAGTAACTGGAATGTTGGCAACGTAACTGATATGGGATTTATGTTCAACAGAGCGAAGGCATTTAATCAAGATATTAGTAACTGGAATGTTAACAATGTAGCTGATATGGAGCATATGTTCCAAAGTGCCATAGTTTTCAATCAAGATATTAGTGGTTGGAACGTAAACAATGTGACTGATATGAGTCATATGTTTGGTGATGCCACGGTTTTTAATCAAGATATTGGAGTTTGGGATGTAAGCAATGTGACTGATATGGAATATATGTTTGGTGTCGCGCAAGCTTTTAATCAGGACATCAGTAACTGGGATGTCAGTAGTGTAACTAATATGAGAGATATGTTTAATGTTGCAACCACTTTTAATCAAGATATCAGTAGCTGGAATGTCAGTAGTGTGACTAATATGGCAAGCATGTTTCGATACGCCCGGTCTTTTAACCAAGACATTGGCAGTTGGAATGTTAGCAAAGTAACTGATATGGGTGTGATGTTCTATGAGGCCTCAGATTTTAGTCAAGATCTTTCAGGCTGGGCTACTGATAATGTTACACAGTGTGCAGATTTCTCATTAAATTCCGGACTTACACAATCACAATTACCGACTGCAGGTTCTTGTTTTTAATCTACAATATTTTAGAAGTTAGACATTTCGATAGTTATTAGAAGAAAAGGAGCTTTTTAGCTCCTTTTTTATATTGGTACCATTATTGTTTCAGTTAGGATATAATTTTAAACCTTAAAATTTATTCAAATAAAAATTACACTACTATTTATTCTCGCCTTTTTTACAACCACTCTAATTTATGCGCAGGATATCAATGAAAAAGAAACTAATGATAGGCGACAAGAAGTTACGCTGTTATTTAGAGATTTTGATGATATAGGAATTGGTTACCGTTTTGGCTCAAACACATCAGTTTGGAGAATTAGTTTAACAGGAGGAGTAACTGGGGGAGAGGAATTTGGGAATGATACACTCTTATATACACGAAATAGATCTTCAGTTAGCATAGATTTAGGAAAAGAATATCGGTTTGAAGTTGCCGAGAATTTATTTTTAAGAATAGGTGGAGATGTCTTTTATAACTACCGTAAACTAAGAGATGAAAGAGAAGAAGGTTTTAGATTTATGGTACTACCATAAATTTAGTGGTAAGTTTAAATAACATTAGAAGGATCGGCCTTATTCATTTTAGGGATTTTGAATTTCTAATTGGATAAGAAACAAAATGTTTGACCGCAGGAAGTTTTTTTGTTTCCCAATTAGAAATTCAAAATGCCGTTAAGAAATGAATACAGCCTTGAATTTTTGTTTCTTTTTTTTCAAGAAAAAAGAAAAGAAAGGGTCTAGGAGAGTATCAGTTAGAGAAGTGAAAATGGATAGAGCATTCATGCTAAATTATTTTCTTTAGATATCCTAAATGTAGTTTTCCATTAAAATCTCAGTAGAACCTAATTTTTAAAGAGTACCATAGAAATCTAAGCAGCGCGGTAAATTCCGTGCTGCTTTTTTTATGTCCCATTATGAAATAAGGTTCTTTTTTGAATTAAATAAACTTTCCTGTGGTTGATTGGTCATTATAATCCACATAAAATACAGTAAATTGCAGCCGATTTGAAAGACCTATTACTTATAACGCCCCCGTTTACACAGCTAAATACCCCTTACCCTGCTACAGCTTATATCAAAGGGTTTCTTAACACCAAACAAATAAGTGCCTTTCAGTTAGATTTAGGCATAGAGGTAATCCTACAACTATTTTCTAAAAGAGGTCTAGAAAATATTTTTCGAGAAGCTGCCCAAAATAAAGCTCACTTTTCCGAAAATGCTGAAAGGATTTATGCACTGAGATTTGAATACCTGAAGACAATTGATGCAGTAGTTAATTTTCTTCAAGGCAGGGATCTTACATATGCCAGGCAAATATCCACAGATGACTTCCTGCCCCAAGCATCCCGTTTTAGTGAACTAGAAGAGCTAGACTGGGCATTTGGCACCATGGGCATGCAGGATAAAGCCAAACACTTAGCCACCTTATACCTTGAGGACATCTCCGATTTTATAATAGAAACCATTGACCCACACTTTGGCTTTAGTCGATATGCCGAAAAATTAGGCATGAGTGCCAATAGCTTTGATGAGCTGTATGATGAACTGCATATAGACCACACTTATATTGACATAATTACCCTACAATTATTAGAGGAGAAAATTCAATCGGCTCAACCTAAGTTAATATGCTTTTCAGTACCTTTTCCCGGCAATTTATATAGTGCTTTCAGATGTGCACAATATATTAAAAAGCAATACCTGGGTATAAAAATCGCCATGGGTGGCGGCTTTCCAAACACTGAACTGCGCAGCCTCACCGATGAAAGGGTAATGGAGTTTTTTGATTATATAACCTTGGATGATGGTGAACTACCCATTGAGCTATTAATAGCAAACATATTTGGGACTAAGGAGAATAATCTGGATTATGGTTTTTTCAAAAGAACCTATCTATTGGAAAATGATCATCTAGTTTATAAAAACAACAGCCTCAGAAAAGATTATAAACAGGCTGAGGTAGGTACACCCGACTATTCTGATTTATTATTGAGTAAATATATCTCGGTGATAGAGGTCACCAACCCAATGCATAGCCTTTGGAGCGATGGCCGATGGAATAAACTCACCATGGCACATGGATGCTATTGGGGCAAGTGTACTTTCTGCGATATCTCGCTGGACTACATCAAAATTTATGAGCCTGTTGCCGCCAAATTATTGGCGGACAGAATGGAGCAATTAATAACTCAAACCGGTGAAAATGGCTTTCATTTTGTAGATGAAGCCGCTCCGCCAGCATTAATGCGAGCTCTGGCTGTAGAGATTATTAAAAGAGACTTAAGCGTTACCTGGTGGACCAATATACGATTTGAAAAAAGCTTTAGTCTGGATTTATGCAAACTGTTGAAAGCATCTGGTTGCATAGCCATTTCAGGTGGATTGGAAGTAGCTTCTGACAGATTGCTGCAACTTATACAAAAAGGGGTAAGTGTAGCACAAGTGGCTCAGGTCACCCGTAATTTAACCGAGGCTGGAATTATGGTGCATGCTTATTTAATGTATGGTTACCCAAGCCAAACAGAGCAGGAAACCATTGATAGCTTAGAAATGGTACGTCAAATGTTTGAATTGGGCGTACTACAATCTGCCTTCTGGCATCAGTTTGCCCTTACAGCCCATAGCCCCATTGGTTTACAGCCTGCAGATTACGGAATTATGCCGGACATTAAGGCCACTCCTTTTGCTAATAACGATGTGCAATTTGAAGACAGCACCGGAATTGATCATTCCAAATTTAGTTTTGGCCTGAAAAAATC
The DNA here is from genome assembly GCA_038258905.1 of Cytophagales bacterium. Classification (GTDB taxonomy): domain Bacteria; phylum Bacteroidota; class Bacteroidia; order Cytophagales; family Cyclobacteriaceae; genus Marivirga. Next base: position 8,823 of record JBBSPJ010000062.1, on the reverse strand, counting down.
TATCTATAATTATATGCACGGCTTAGCTTTTGACTATCCTCTGCAAGAGTGGTTTGATTTCAGAGTGCCCGGCACCACAATTCCTCCGCAATATATTGCTGATTCTTTAGAGGATGAGCAAAAAGCAAAAAACCTCAACAATGCCAAGGTTATATGGCTTGGGAATACCCCAAAAGTTATTCCTGTAAATAAAAAAAGATCAATGCTTGTCTTTCACAGTAAATCAGCCATTATAGAGTTTGAACTAAATAATGATATCGCCCAATGGTGGGTTAGTCAGTTAGAATCTTTATCAAAAAACTTAATAAGCCTTTCCATAACCAAGCAAAGCTATGAAGAAAAATTCACTGACTTCGAAGTATTCTGGCAATCGGAAGCTATAAGTGATTTAAGGGATAATGGTTTATTAGTATTGTAAATAAGTAATGGAATTATACCCATTGTTGGAAATGACAAATTGAACTAAAAATTTGTATTGAAAGCACTTTTATACGCTTTAATCTATATATTGAAGTTTAAAACTTAAATATCTATTGAAATTCGATTACGATTATATCATTATTGGAAGTGGCTTTGGAGGCTCTGTGAGTGCTTTAAGGCTATCTGAAAAAGGCTATAAAGTCTTAGTTATAGAAAAAGGGAAATGGTACCATGCCAAAGATTTTGCTAAAACCAACTGGAATTTAAGAAAGTGGCTTTGGCTTCCCTCCCTTCGCTTTTTCGGGATCATGAAATTAACTGTTTTCAGGCATGTGGCCATTCTTTCCGGAACCGGAGTAGGAGGTGGTTCATTGGTTTATGCGAACACTTTGCCCATACCGAAAACTGCATTTTATAAAACCGGCACCTGGGCTCAACTCAAAGATTGGGAGAACGACTTAAAGCCCTATTATTCACTGGCCCATAAAATGCTGGGGGCTGCCAAAAATCCAGAACTGTTTGATGGTGACTTAGCCCTACAAAAATTGGCTAAAGAGCGAAATATTAGTGACCAATTTGAGCCTACAAAAGTAGCAGTATATTTCGGTGAGCCTGGCAAAGAGGTTGAGGATCCTTATTTTGAGGGGAAAGGCCCGAAAAGAACCGGATGCATTCACTGCGGTGGCTGCATGACAGGTTGCAGGTACGATGCTAAGAATACCCTGGATAAAAATTATTTACACCTGGCTCAACAGAATGGGGCTGAAATTATTGCAGAAAAAGAGGTTATTGATGTTAAACCACTTAACAAGCAGGATGGAAGTGATGGTTACCTGGTAAATATTAAATCAAGCACTCAATTATTTAAGAAAAAGGCAACGCTCAGCGCTAAGGGAGTTATATTTTCAGGTGGAGTAATGGGAACAGTAAAATTACTGCTGAAACTAAAAATCAAAGGTTCTTTACCCCTTCTATCAGATAAAACCGGTACTGAAGTCAGAACAAATAATGAAACGCTGATCAGTGTTTCAAGCCTGGAAAAAAACGTAAACGTAGCAAAAGGAGTAGCCATCGGCAGTATTCTGCATGTGGATGATAATACGCACCTTGAAATTTGCCGTTATTCGGAAGGCTCGGGCTTTTGGAAATTATTACACCTGCCCATGTCGGAAGGAAATACCATTCTAAAAAGAATCGGTAATACTTTTTTGAACATGATGAAATCTCCTTTACGGTACTTCAGAAGTTATTGGCTCAACAGCTGGTCAAGGAAAACAGTGATATTACTGTTTATGCAATCGGTAGACAGCACTATTAACTTCAGCCGGAACAAATTGGGTCTAATGACCTCAAATATTGGAAAGGGCACGCCACCTAGCCCGGATATACCGGCATCTGCTCAACTCACCAAAGACTATTCAAAAATAATTAATGGCAATCCCAGCACCTTTGCCTTAGAAACATTAGCCGGAATTCCGTCTACTGCACATATTTTAGGTGGAGCGGTAATGGCTGACGGCCCCGAAAACGGTGTGATAGATTCAAATAATAAAGTATTTGGGTACAAAAACCTTTATATAATTGACGGCTCAATGATTTCTGCCAATCCAGGGGTAAATCCATCTTTATCCATTACAGCCATTGCAGAGCATGCTATGGGGCAGTTTCCTAAAAAAACTCGATAAAAACTTATAACAGGTATTTCAGTTGCTTACAAAAAGTAAAACCTCAATGTTAGGCAAAAGCCTTATCTATTGAGGTTTTATCTTAACCAATCCAAGAAAAATAATCTCATTCTTTTAGAATGGCTTTAGCTAAGTGTAATATTTACTTTGCTCTTACTGTTGCTCAGTCGGCATTACCATAATCTCATTTACATTTACTCTATCAGCTTGCTCAATGGCATATACAATTGATTTTGCTATATCTTCAGATTTAAGCATATTCATTTCTAACATTTTCTCAAAGCCTTTCATCACTTCATCATCCGTTATAGTATTTGCAAGTTCCGTTTCAACAGCTCCAGGTTCTATTGTTGTAACTTTAATATTGTCGTTAGGCGCTAGTTCCATTCGCATTCCTTCTGATAGCGCCCTCACTGCAAACTTAGTCGCACTATAAACAGCTGAGCCAGGCATTACCTTTCTTCCGGCCACAGAAGAAATATTGATTATATGGCCGCTTTTTTGCTCTCGCATAATCGGTAATGTGAACCCAATAGTATTTAAAACACCTTTAATATTAACATCTACCATTTTCTCCCATTCATCAGTTTTCAAATTCTTCATGAATGATAATGGCATAATACCAGCATTATTGATCAGAATATCCACTGAACCAAATTTATCTTTAGTTTGCCGGATCATATTCTCAACTGCTTTCTTATCAGTTACGTCAGTCGGCACCACAAGTGCTATACCGCCATCCTTTTCAATTTTTTCTTTTAATGCTGTTAGTTTTTCTTCTCTTCTTGCTGCTATAGTTACTTTAGCTCCAGCCTGAGCGAGCATTAAAGCTGTGGCTTCTCCTATTCCGCTTGATGCTCCTGTTACTATAGCTACTTTATCTTTTATATCCATAATTACATTCTGATTTTGGTGTACCTTAAGCAACGAGCAGCTGCAAATCAGGTTTAGGAGAAGCGCTTAAGTTTCAAATTATCGCCTTTTCACCACTAAGCCAAAATGCAATTTCGGATATGTTAAATTTTATTTATTGCCTGCAATCAATAAAAAAACAACAACCATACTAAGAACAGCAATGGTAATAAGAAAGGAATGGAATACCTGATGATATAACCAAAGAAGGAAGGCATTTTAATCCCTACCTGCTCAGCAATTGATTTCACCATAAAGTTAGGTCCATTGCCAATGTAAGTCATTGCACCGAAGAAAACAGCAGCGATAGAAATGGCTTTTAGGTCCAATACCGAATCATAGTATATGCCTCCATTAGCAAAGTCAAGCACATCACCCAAAACGGAGATGCTTGCTCCTTGTGAGGCCATGGCAGCTGCTAAGAAGTTTAAATAGGTTGGTGCATTATCTAAAAACCCAGAAAGAGCACCTGTACCCCAATAAAGAGTATTATGAGTAATTAGCGAAGCTCCTGCTTCTGATTTTGCGAAATCTCCTACCAGATCCAGGGCGGGCATCATAGTGCCAAAAATTCCAATAAAGATAAAAGCTACTTCTCTTATGGGTTCAAAGCTGAAATCATTTAATTCATGAATGCCTGTTTTGGCAAATTTGTAAGATAAATAGGCCACACTCAACATGATAATCTCCCTAATGAAGGAGAATTGCTGTCCATCATATGAAATACCCGGTACCCATGCAAAAATGTTAGGATCAATAAAAACGGAAGCAATAATGATAGCTAGCCAGAAGAAATTTCTTTTTCCTGTAATAGTCACTTTGTTATCGTAAACAGTCTCATCTGGCTCATCATTTTCCGATTTGTTTCTTCTATCTAAAAAATAAAAAATTACCGCCAAGGCAATGAGTGCAAACAACCAGGCACCCCAATTATGTTCTAAGGTCCAGAAAAATGGCACCCCTTTTAAAAACCCTAAAAATAATGGTGGATCACCTATTGGAGTAAGTGAACCTCCCACATTACTTACCATAAAAATGAAAAAGATAATGTGATATGCCTTAATTCTGTTTTTATTGAGTCGGATAAAAGGTCTTATTAGCAACATGGAAGCTCCAGTGGTACCAATTAGGTTGGCAATTACAGCACCAATGAGCAAAATAATAATATTAACCATTGGGGTAGACCGCTTATTAACGCTTATTACTATACCTCCGGAAGCAATAAACAAGGAGGCCAAAAGTGCTATAAACTGAATATATTCAAAAGCGGCATGCACAGGGCTATGCGTGTTATGAAGTACAAATAGATAGTAACTTACAACCAATAAAGCTAAAATCACAGCGATTTTAGGGTAATTCTTATGCCAAAAATGTTCATAAAACAAAGGCCCTGAAGCTATCATTAATAGCAATAAAACAAACGGAACAACTGTCCAAACGGGAGCAGATGAATGATGTACTTCTTCAACTTCTTCAACCTGGGTAGTATTGGCGCTTGCGTGCTGATCAGGGCCATCGTTTGCACTATTGCCTATAATTTCAGTTGCCTCCTTCTCTGCACCCAAAACATTTTGCGTATTGGCAAATGAAATGAACAAAAAGAAAGAAATAATACTAGATATAAATAATAGTTGATTTCTCATGAAGTTGTTTCAATATTAATCAAAGTTCAATTTAAAGATTTCATTGAAATCTATTAAAGGAAAACGCATTTAAATTAAATTAACTGGCTTAAAGCTATTTCAAAAGAAGTTTTTGAGATATTAGCTTTCGAATTATTTGCTTCATACGTTTTACGCAATGCTTTTTCAATGGTTCTGGATGTATCTTCAAAAATGGCTTCATCCGTTATTTCAGCACCGCTGGTCATTAAATAAGCAAATACTCTTGCCATACCACAATTAGCAATAAAGTCAGGAATTACAGCCACATGATTATCCGCGTAATCTGCAATAGGGCCAAAAAATATACCCGGGTCTGCAAAAGGCACATTAGCACCAGCTGAAATTACCTCCAGATTAGAAGCTAACATAATTTCCACATGTTCCTTAGTAATTAAGCGCGAGGCTGCTGCAGGTATAAATATTTCTGCTTCTAGTGGCCAAATTCTTTGATTCACCTCATTAAAAGGAATTATATCATCGGAAACTAGTTCCGTCCCTCGCCTATTTAGAAATAATTGAGTGATTTCTTCAAAACTAAAGCCCTCTTCTTTAATTAATCCTCCATTTCTATCTATAATCCCTACAATTGAAACACCTTCTTTAGCCAAATAATAAGCAGCAGCAGCGCCAACATTGCCCCAACCTTGAATAATAGCACGTTTTTTTGAAAGTTTACCTCCCCAAATATTATAATAATGTTCTACAGATTTAGCCACGCCAAAACCGGTAATCATATCAGCGATGGTATATTTTCTTCTCACATCTGGTGTGTAGTTTAAAGCTTCAATCACTTTTATAACCCCTTGCCTTAGCTGACCTAATTTCTTAATTTTTTCTGGCTCAGAAGCATTAAAGTGTCCATTTACTACACCTTCTTGCGGGTGCCATAAGCCATACTTTTCTGTAATTGGAATCACTTCGTGGATTTCGTCCACATTTAAGTCCCCACCTGTGCCATAATAATTTTTTAACAAGGGAATAACTGCCTTATACCATCTTTCTAAAACTCCCTTTTTACGTGGATCGTTTGGATCGAAGTTAATGCCTGATTTGGCACCCCCAATGGCCGGACCTGAAACAGTAAATTTCACTTCCATGGTTTTCGCTAAGGATTCCACCTCGTGTTTATCTAGTCCCAAGCGCATTCTTGTACCACCTCCGGCAGCACCTCCTCTTAAAGAATTTATAACCACCCATCCTTCTGCCTCTGTTTCAGGATCATTCCATTCAAAAACTACTTCAGGTTTTTTATTTTCAAATTTCTTTAAGAGTTCTTCCATACTAATTTTAATTCGCGATTGGGTTATTAAAAAATATCACATATAACAAAGTGGCAAAACTACAAAATTTAAAACTTCCAAAAAGGGAATTTATTAACTACTTAGCTGTGATTATGGGTAGGGGTAAATTTGCCTTTGAACGGTAAACCCTTATTATAGTGGTTAAGATTTTGTTAGTGACCCTAATTCCATATTTCTCCGTAGCTTTACCAAAAATATATTGAGTATTAAGAATGAATGCAGCAATTGATATAGGAAATACGAAGGTAAAGCTTGGCTTATTTGAAGGAGAGCATTTAATCTCATTTGAAAACTTTGAAGATTTGAAAGACCTCTCAACTGCCTTAGGAAAGAAAGAAATTGATCAGATCATAATCTCCTCAGTAAAAGACACCCCGGAGGAAATTAAAAAAAATTTACAATTAAATAATACACCCATATTTTTAGATATAAATACTCCTCTACCATTTAAGAACCTGTATAATTCTGCCACCCTCGGTTTGGATAGAATTGCGGTTACAGCTGCCGCCAGTGTACTATATCCTGAACAAAACACCTTGGCTATTGATTTGGGCACTTGTATAACCTACGACTTTCTGGAAAAAGGAAAGCACTATTATGGAGGCGCAATTTCGCCGGGAGTTCACATGCGATATAAGAGTCTACATAATTTTACCGCCCGTTTGCCGTTAATCACAACGATACAACCAATAGATTATATAGGTACAACAACTGAAAAGTCTATTCAAAGCGGTGTTATCCACGGAATTAGCGGAGAAATCGATGCTTTTATCAATTTTTACAAAGAAAAATACAACCCATTGAATGTAATTATTACAGGAGGGGACACAAAATACTTTGAAAGTAAAATAAAAGCTACCATCTTTGCAATCCCGGAATTAGTTTTAGTGGGTTTAAATGCGATTTTACGACATAATGCATCAATTTAAAACAGGCCTTTTGGCCCTTGTACTTTCAATAACTTTTTTATCACAAGCATTCTCTCAGGGCACGGTATCGCCGTACTCAGCATATGGGGTTGGGTTAGTTTCCCAAAAAGGATATGCTTCCAATAATGGAATGGGGCATGCAGGTGTAGCATATAGTAACCCATGGTTTATTCCTGTGTTAAATCCGGCATTACTGGGTAGCCAAACATTTTCTTCCTTTGAAGCAGGTTTATCTATATCACAAACAGCTATAAGCGATGATGTTACCCGATACAATCAGGTAGATGGAGGTTTGAGATATCTTTCACTAGCCATTCCAATTATTGCAGGGAAATACGGCATATCGTTCTCCTTAAATCCTTACGCCAGCAAAAACTATAACCTGGTACAAACACCAGATGCTTCCCAAAATCTCCGCCCCGGAATAAGAAGATACGAAGGAAGAGGTACCATTTCAAGATTTTCTATTGCTAATGGTGTAAACATTACAAAAAACATTGGCATTGGTTTAGAAGTTAACTATAACTTCGGAACACAATCGCAAAGTACTATTTTTGATGGCATTATTCAGGGAGAAGACACCATTGTAACGCCTTACAGTGTAAGTGGTGAAACGGAAAATAACTTTTCTGACTTTAACTTTGTTTTAGGAGGTAGATTTCAAAAGAAATTAGGGAAAAACTTTTTGGGTTTGGGCATAACATATGATTTACCCGCAAATTTGAATACTACACGAAGTACCTTTTTAGAATACACCACGGCAGCTGGTAACCCACTCAATCAACAGTCCGGTTTACTGGATACCGCTAACTTCCAGGTTTTTAACCAGGAAGGTGTAACTGCAATTCCAGCTAAAATTACGGCTGGTTTATCATTCTGGAAACAAGCAAATTGGGCCGTTTCAGCTGATTTTAGTTACCAGGACTGGCGTAATTTTAGTATATATGGCCAAAATGATGCGAACCTAAGAGAAGAAACAAGTATTAAAGTAGGTGGAGAATTTACACCGGATATACAATCAACCAAATACATTAACAGGGTGACCTACAGAGCCGGTGTACACATAAATAACGGGCCAATAGTTATAGAAAATACTGAGATAAATTCTTTTGGCATTACTTTTGGTACTACACTACCAATAAACAAAGTATCAAATGTAAATTTAGCTTTTGAATTAGGGCAAAGAGGAACTTTATTAAATAATCTTGTGAGAGAAGATTATTTTAGCTTTAATTTGAGTTTTACTTATAATGATAGATGGTTTGTAAGAAGACAGTTTGATTAAAATTTAAAAAGATGAAAAGAATATTATTTACATTAGCAATAGCTTTAGCAGCGCAAATAGGAGCGCAAGCACAGGATGGTTGGAATTGGCCGGAAGATCCGGATAAAAAATCCAAAGCCATAGAAAAGAATGCTTTATACTCAGACATGATTACCGCTGAAAATTATGAAGCTGCCAAAAAACCATTGGATTGGTTGTTAAAAGAAACGCCTGATTTAAATTCATCTATTTATATTCAGGGTGTAAAGGTGTATGAAAATCTTGCGCAAACCAATACCGGCCAAAGACAAAAAAACCTGCAGGATTCTACCGTTTTGTTGTACGACTTACGAATGCAATACTTCAATGATGTGGAGAATGTGACCAATAGAAAAGCTTATGATGCTTATTCTATGTGGAAAGATAGAAAAGATCGATACGCTGACATGTACAAAGTAGAAAACGAGGCTTTTGAATTGCTAGGCAATAAATTCTTTATATCCAACGCAGTTCCATATATGTTTGCAACTAGATTGTATAAATTATCAGGTGGAGATATTACTGATATTGATGTAATTAACATTTATGATAACATAAACGGGCTGTTGGATCATTATTTGGCACAAGGTGAAGACCCTGCAAAAGTAG
>JBBSPJ010000061.1:0-15254 GCA_038258905.1 Cytophagales bacterium | reverse complement strand
GAGTCATTAAGAAAAGGAATTTTAAAGAATGAATAAATAATTTTTAGTACTTTGCAGCATCTTTCAAAGTGGCATCATTTGACCGAAATCGCTGGCATGGTCTGACCGAAATAGCCATCTGCGACTCAGATTAAGAATAAACGTGAAATTTCAGATACATTAAATTTTCGTCAACATCGAGTCAGAGACTCTGGTTTATTGCTAAATCCTTAGAGCCCTGCGGAACTCTAAGGATAGTTTCAGAAAAGCCAAAGGCTTTAATTATTTTGGCTAAAGCCAAAAGGCAGGTCTCGCGGAGGCGCTGAGGCGCAACGGCCCGCGAAGGTTTTTCTTAAAAATAGAGTGAAATAGGTCTAAATAAGTGGAATTATTATTTTCTATTTTTCTCTGCGCAAAATACTGACGATAAATGTCAGCATCAGAGACTCTGCGAGAAATCAACCGCTTTAGCGATAACAAATCTTACTTTAGCGAGCCACCAAATAGCTAATCATTCAAATTGCCATCCAAATCTGTTTTCATTAACACTATAGATTCATTAGTAGCCACAGTGCTTGTGCCTGAAAGAAAAAGTGCATTCCCCATTACTTTTATTGTATTGGCATAATCATTATTATTCCCACCATAGGTTTTTTCGTTTGAGATTCCACTATTAGCATTCCACTCTGCTAAATAAATATCAAGAATTTCTGGAGCAGTTTCTCTATAACCTGTCAGTAGCAAATTGCCATTTGGCGCTCTAGTCAAGTCGTAAATCTCAGTATTTTGGTCTGAGGCTATCTCGTAATTGGGTTCAAAGCCGATTTCCCCTCCATAGGATAACGTTACAATTAAGCCGTTTTTATTATTGTTGCTCCCATTATCAAAAGTGCTCCCGCCAATCAACCAGGATGAGCCATTCTTAACAAGAGAATAAGCTATTTCACTTTTGTTATTGTTTTGCCCGAAGTAGGCAATATTATTTTCAACCCCATTCAAATCAATTGAGGAGGAGATAATATTGCTATCCGACCCAGTAACAGTGTTGGAATTGCCCACCCACATCACCTGGCCGTTGGGCAATTCATCCATTCCTATCACCTCTCCGGGTTCTATTAAATTCCCATAACTCGTTTGCCATATAATTTCAGATTCCTGGAGGGAAACTTTATAAAATATATTATCAATAATTTGATTGCCCTGTCTTATTGATCCGCCTAGCACGTAGCCCGATCCATCTGATAATTGTATTATCCGGTTACCTTCTTCTCTTCTATTCGGGTCACCAAATGCTAAGCTATCCAATAGTTCACCTGAAGCATCAGCTTCTAATAGTATAAAATCGGTATCTCCATTGGCAGCTGTCATAAAACCCAAAATCAAAATGTTTTGGTTGTCTATAACGAGGATGTCTTTGGCTACATCATTCAGATTACCGCCATATTCCTTTTCCCATAATTTATTACCGCCAACATCTGTTTTCACCAAGTAGAATTTTGAGAAATTCCCTGTGCTTTTATTGCCCAATGTAAGTACATTACCATCATCTAATACAATAGATTTCACGGCGGTTTCCCGGAAAGCACCACCTATAAACTTCTGGTATTTTACGGTAGAAGTTTGAACGAAAGGCTCATCGTAATCACAGGATTCAAAAATAAAAAAGGCCATTATCAGTAATATAGAATATTTTTTTAATCGCATAATTTTTTAATTCAAGCGGTTTTTTCTTTCAATTATTTTAGGTCGGTAAATAGGTAAAGCATAGCCTATCATTACATTAATACCACTTAAAGTAAAGTCATTATCAATGTAGTTGTAATCGTAAATCAGTTCTGGGTTATTATACCTTTCAGCAGAATTTGCCTGGTTCCATAATCCATGCGAATAAGAAACTTCTCCCAACAAATAACCAGGGCCAATAAATCCCTTCCATCTAAATCCTATTGCTCCATTCACAGTCAGGTTTAGGGCCGTTCTGTGAGATGTCATGTCAACAGAAGGACCGGCTACAGTTTGATTACCCAATTCTACATTAATACTATCGATTCTGCTTAAGGTGGCTCTGGCATCTATCAAATAATGCAGTGCGGCTCCGGCTTGCATGTACAAGCTAAAATTACCGCTGTTAGATAGATAGTATCGGATATTTACAGGCAAATTAATACCCGATTGTGTTTCATCATAACTTAAATTGGAATAAGAAAACTGTGATTTTTCATAGCTATACCTATTTACCTGAAATCCTACTCCGGTTTGCACAGCCCATTTTTTAAAAAGAGGTACCTCCAGAGAAAAATTTATTTTGTAACCTATTTCAGGTTGGTATTCCCCTAAACTATTATTTACATTATCTAAGCTAAAATTTTGCTTAATAAAGGGATAAGTAAAATTACCTCCTGCCGTTAATCCTATCAACACTATTGGTTGCGTTCTGAATTGATTATATAATTGAATAAATTCAGTAGGATCGAGGTTTTCATTGATTTCATATTCAGGATCCAGCTTGAGCAGTTCAGTCATATAATCAACAGCCTTGGCCTTTTCATTAAAATATAATTCAGTAATAATAAGCAGGCGATAGGCTCGCACTCTATTTTCTTTGTTTAACCTATTAAGTGTTAAACATGGGGTTAATTGATCTGAAATTAAATCAATTTTACCTTCCCTATACATTTCATTGGCCCGTTCAAGATTTAATACACAGGCATTGTCTTCCTCTTTGGGCTTTTGACCCCAGCTTTTAGTACTTAAACCTAATGCTAAAGCCAGCAAAATGACTAAAACAGGGTTTTGGTGAAATTTTTTAAGCATTCTGATTTATTTTAATAGTGCATTATAGTTCTGACAAGTGATGATGGTATCTGCTTCGGCAAAGTCATCACCGGCAAATTCTTTCCATTCATCCTCGTTGAGTTTATTTCTTTTCAAATTCTCACAAATTTCTTCGGCTATGGAATTTGTGTTAATAGGCCATATTCGGATTAAGTAGTCTCTGCTACCTGCCCACAGTTTGCTATCGTCTTTATTAAAAATGATAGACCAAACCCAATCTTTATGATCTCTTAAAATGATAGGTGCGTCATCTATCATTTTTAAATTCCAAACCCGAACCGTTTTATCGAAGCTTCCTGTTGCAAGTTTTTGCCCATCATGACTGAAGGCTATATTATTAATCCTTGCTGTATGGCCTGGTAATAACTTTATATTTGTTAATACCTGGTCAATTAAAATGACTCTCCCTTTTTCATCTCCTAGGGCTAGGTATCGCCCATTTTTACTGTAAGAGACAGAAAATATTCCAAATGGATTTTTATACAGGATAGTGGAATCCCGCGTGTCCAGATTATATTTTACTAGCTCGCCATTGTTTTGTGCGGCCACTATGCTATTCTCAATCGGATGAAGTGCCAGGGCATTTATTTTATGAGCACCCCCTGAAACAGGTCTGAACAAATTATTTTTATATAACATAATTTGGTTATTTGAGCCTACAGTGATAATATCTTTATCTTTTGTAAAGCCTAAATACCAGGTTTCATTCCATGTGGTAGGTACTTTTTTTGGATTTTGCTCCTTTTGTTTTAAATCAAAAATTTCAATATGCCTGAAATCGCCACCGGTAGCTAAAAGTGCATCATCATGACTGATAGCCATAGATTTGTTAATTTTCAGACCTTTGTTGTTATTAATTAATCGAGCCCCCGGCTTACTAGCTGTTGAATTCCACTCAATTATTTTTCCATCACTACCTGTGGAATACACCTTTCCCGAATTATTGGAGGCCACTAAACTTCTCACGTTCTGATCATGTTCTTCCAAATTAAAATAATCCGGAGATTTCTGTGCTTTTAGCGCATAGTATAAACCATCATAAATATCAGGATCATTGGTTTTTCCATTTTGATCCCTATTAAAGTTAAAGGCCTGTTTCGCCACTAAGCCTTTTACATCAGGGTCTGCAATCTGTATTGACTTTATAGCCATAGATTTTGCAGTAGAAAGCAATCTTAAACCAGTAGCTTCTCTTTCGCTCATGATAGCGATTTTAGCATTATAGGAAGCTATACTTTCCTGTTGGAGCGCCTTAATTCTTTCTTCTTCTGCCAGTATTTTCTGTTGAAGGGCCAACTTTGCGTTAAATTGAGCCACTCCGGTTTGCTGGATGGCTATTTGTTCCTGTGTTTTGGCTTTTTCTTCATTTTCCTCTGCTATTTCCTTTTGTCTTTTAGCTCTTTCACCTTCTTCTTTTGCTAATTCAGTTGCTACTAATGCCGCATTTCTTTGCTCGTTGGCCGAAATCCAGAACCAGCCGGCTACTAAACACAAAAGAAACATTACAGCAGCAATTCTTCTGAATACAGCAATTCTACGCTTTTGTAACTTTTCCTTAATACGCTGGTTCCTCTCATATTCTTTTTCACTATGGTCTAAAAATAGCATAGTGCGCTCAAAAGATTTATGGTGCCTTAATCCCCATGCCTGGGTAGGGTTCTGTTCTGTCCTCCAGTTTTGTGCCAGCAATAAATCTGGTGGTCTCCACAACCCTGCTTTTCCTTCTTGGTGCATACTGGCGGCTTCGGCTAATCTTAAGTATAGCTTAACAGATTCTGATTCCTCATCTACCCACTCTACTAATTCTACCCAGTTGCGCATTAAGCTTTCATGAGAAATATCAATCATGCTATTATCATCAAGTGCCACCTGAGTAGGAGGTAATAACAAAGATCTGCCTGGCATCCTGAAATATTCAATTACTCTAATTACCTGGCTTTTAACGGCATTGGTTATTTCTGTAATATCTTTCAATGAGGTCGGTCTTCTCACCCCTCTGCCTTCTTCGCCCTTCTCAGTTAATGCTTTAAAAATTCGCTCACAAATAACTCTTTCTTGTTCGTTCAAATCCCTAAAAGCCTCTCTTGCATGTTCTGAGAGTGCATTTTTCATACCACCTATCGCTTCATAATCTGAAAGGGTAATGGTTTCACTTTCAGATTTATAAAATTTCCAGTAGTCCCAGGTGCGCATAAGGGCATGTTGCATTACAGGTAGCTGATCAGCACTTTCTCCTACATCTTCCAATATTTTATGCACTAATTCTCCTTCAATGCTTGCACCCATATAATGAATTGGGCCTTCTATGGCTTCTTGTTTTTCCTGTTTGGTAAGTTGCGGAATCAGGTATTGGCTGCTATTGATGGCTGCTGTTAACTCAGGAAATCTTGCGCAATCTCCAATAAAATCGGAGCGAATTGAGATAACAATATACACCGGTAAATCAGATTGAGAAATAGTGGCTATCATTAAATCAATCAGGTTTTTTACCGATTGGTTAGCATCTAAATCTTCAGGAGGAAACCTGAATACCTCCTCAAATTGATCAATAAACAGAAGGTAATTGATTTTTTTATCGGCATTTCTTTCTTTTAATACATTAATCAAACCTAACTCAGACTCACTTAACTGCTCAAATAGGTGTTGTAGCTGATCTTCGTCTGGTTTTGCAGGCTCATCTGTTAAGGGAGCTTCAGAATTTATACCGTTAAATAAGCTTTTAGCTAAATTTAACATAGGGTTGTTGCCCGGAGTGGTGGTAAAAACCTCCCATTTATTTCCCTTTTTTAGGGCATTGTCTTTCAGTATATCAGATAGCACCCCGCACGACATAAAAGAGGATTTACCTACTCCCGAAGCACCAATAATAGCAACAAATTGATTGTTTCTTAATTTAGTTACCACATTACCAACCTGATTTTCTCTTCCAAAGAAAATATGGCTTTCCCCAAATCTAAATGGCCTAAGGCCGGGGAATGGATTGGTAATGGCTTCTATAATAGAATTTGAACTATTGTCTGTCATTTGATTTTGGTTGTTATTTAAGCTCACACAAGTGCTGCTTCTGTAAACTCAGTATTTTTTATTTGCTCAAAATGTTGCAACATTGATTTTGGTATTTCCTCATAAAAGGAAAGTAATTCATGAAACTCTGATCTATCAATTTTAACCAAAATACAATCGCTTAAAGCTTCTATACTTACTTCCGGATGATCATATTTGTTAAGATTGAAGTAGTGTATCATTTGGCATTTTTCATAAGTAATGTTTTTGGTTTGGGTTCTCAATTTCATTTCACCAGTAAAGAGAAAATATATATCTAAATCCTCAATTCTATTATTAAAGATGACTTCTCCTTGAGTGTAATGATGCACACTTATTTTTTTAACAATTTCAGATAGTACCAGTCCTGATATGTTATCAAATTCCTTTATTTTATTCATAAAGGCTATCATATCAAACTTTAAGAAAAGCTGCTGTTCCGAATGTTCTGATATTGATTTAATAACTTCTGTAGTCTCATAGGCATAATAGAATTCCTTTTGTTTTTGGTACCTGGCAGCCAAAGTTTCAAAACCATCAAGGAAATTCTCGTAAAGTGCCTGAGCTGCTGTTTCTCTTAAAATGGGATCAGGATTTACCAAATGAGAAGCCATAATTTCAAAAGAATTAAATTCTTTTAAAGTGGAGAGATCTCTCAGCGCACATGCTTTGGTCCAGCTATTAGTCCATTTATAATCTCGCTGTATCAGGTTTACCAGCATCTCTGACTTTTTCATCGGTTCGGTAGGGAAGGTATTCATCAATTCTTCCACCTTGTTTTGGTAGGAGGATATTTTGAAGATAGGAATCAGGAAAGATTTCATTTCATCAGAAATAAAAATATCCAGCAAATCTGAGGCAAATTCTGATTCTTCAACATCTTTACTATTGATATTTACTTTCACTAATTCAACAGATTTTGGATCGTAAATAAGTGCTAATAACCTAAAAAGGGTTTCGTAATTCGTAGCAATTTCATATTCCAAAGCCTGCAATAATAAATCAGAGGATTGATGGTTTTCGGCATCTATGTAAACAGACATATTCCAGGCTAATGCATTGCAAACTTCTTCCAATTCTGATCTTACCTGTAAGGCCTTACTATTGTCATGTACTGTAAAGCCACATCGGCTTAGGGAATCCAAACATGTGGCTACTACATTTTGGTTAGGGTAATTCAGTTTATTCAGTAAAAGCGTTACAGCACTTTCAGAGCCAATTCTACCATAAATCTGTAGTATTCTCTGTTGTGTTCTTTGGCCTTGCTTGCTTAAATAAAAGGCTGTTTCTAACATTTTGAGGAAGGAATCTTCAGATGCTGATATGGCAGAGACAGCTACATTGGAATAAGAGGCTTTTTTCAACTGGGTTATGATATGGTTATGCAAGGTAACATCACTCGTGTTAGCTGAAGCAACAATGGCATTGTATAACACATCGAAGTGGTTATCGCTGAATAGTTTATTTAAAACCGCCCCTTTTTCATCGGCATCCAAGTGTTGAGCTAATAATGCCCCGTAAATTCTTTCATTTCTGAGTTTAGAAGAGGTAAGCTGATCTACATATTTAACTTGCTCTAATCTAAATAGTGCCTCATTTAGTTTGTAATTTGTCTCTCTTACCAATCCTGCAGTTTTTAAGGATTGAAAATACCTCCAACTCATAACAGTTTGTAAGGCGGGTAATGCTTCCAGTAAATGCAGATCTTTTATATGAAGTAAAGCAAATTCCTGAATATGCTCATTATTATGATCTGCTAAGGCTACTAATTTTGTTCGAAATAGCACCGGATCCAAAATTTCTAATAGGTTGAGCTTGTAAATAGCATTTGCATAATCAGACTGCGCTATGCTTTTTTCCATTTGTAATAAAAAACTCTCTGTTAAGGAATGCTCATGTTTCACCAAATTCCGTTGCTGGCCTAAATTCTCCTCCAACAACTCTTTATAAAGCTTATACATTCTGATGATGGCAATAATCCAAAATAAGGAAAAAACTGCTATCCCCACAATTAAAAGCATTGGGATAAAAGGCTTATCAGTTTCAGGGAAATAGGATCTAAACTCAGTAGAAACACTCAAATACTGAATTCCTATTAAGATAATGGCTGTAACAATACTGGCTAAATACCTTACTAAGCCATCCATGGCATTCTGCAGGTTAAACCTTAAACTGCTTTCTATAGGAGAAAAGTAGAGTTTGAATAAGGAGTTTTGAAGTCCTAATTTTAATGCATTAATTAAAACAGTTCCTGCAATTACAATAATAAAGAAGCGAATAAATGAAGTGGAATCCTTTTCAAAACCAAAAAAGAAACCTACCACAAAGGCAACGCTGAATAGAAGGAGGGATAATACAGGAAGCACTAAAAGACTAATCTTTATTCCATATTGGCGGGACAGCTTTTTATTTGAAATCCATCTGAAAATATAGGAAAGAACGAGTAAACTAATGAGTGTATAACTTACAAAATTGATGATTTCCTGCCCTTTTGCCGATTCCTCAACTGCATATAAAAACAATAAATTAAGCAACCACAAACAAATGGTGAAAGATATGGTGAACAAGCTCAAATTTCTGAAATACTTGTTTTTAATCAGCTTCCAAAATTTATTATGAAAGTTGATATACTGAGCATTGAACTGGATTTCATTAATGCTTTTGTATTTTATAGATACGAGCCACACTATGAAAATAGAAAAAATACCAGCAGCAGAGGCAAAGAAAAATAGATGAGATGATTGAAATATTGATTGTGATAATATATATGGGATAAAGGCGGCAACTAATATTCCTGAAAAAACAAGGCCAAGAGTAGAAAAGGATGTGAGCTTTTTTTCATCTCTTATATTAAATAGTGAGGTGTTGAAGCCATTAAATAAGCCAAGTAAAGTATTTAGCACAGGGAAAATAGCTATGAAGCACCATTTATAGTAGCTATCCTTTTGAGCAGCAAAGCTTATTTGGTAAAATAAGAAAAAGTAAAAAACCGTAATAGTTAATAAAAAAACAGAGGCTAAAGTGTTAAATGAGTATCTTTTTTGGAGATAATTATAAAGGATGGATGCTAACAGACCTAGTATTGCTGATTGTAATACTATTTCACTAAGCAGTTCAAAATGTAGCTTTTGAAAATATACGATAAGTGTCCCCAGAAAACTTGTGGTAATGAGGAGGCCAAGTCCAAATCCAAAACTGATAATGCTAATAAGTTCAGAACGGGTACTTGAAAGGTTTTGGTTATTGTTTTTAACTATTTTCATTTATTTAAACTTACCAATGAGCTTTTTCAATGGTAATTTTAATGCTCTTATATAATTGATTTATGATTTTATTTTAGAACTGACGGTAAATTAATAAAAATGATGGATAAATGTCTACTTTAGGATTAAATTTTTATAATATTTTTTTTTTACATTGGATCCTCTAAACAATAATGCCTTTTATTGAATAGTAAAATTCCATTTGAAATTTTAACTGGCATGTACATAATACTTAGTTTTAAGTAGGCATATCACTTAATCAATTGAGGTAATCACCTAAATTTTAAATTACGAATTCATCTCATATATAGAGCATCGAATTGATGCAAATTTGTATTATCATTATTTGATACACAACATGAAAAAGCTTATTATCATACTTTCAATAATCACAATGGGTTTGGCTCCGATGCAATTATTGGGTCAAAAAGCATCTGAAGGCACAAAATACAGAATTGTAGCTGTTAGCCAATCAGGTGATAGTGCCTTAAGTTATTCAAATGATATTATGTTGTATCATAATTTCTCTATGGATCTTCCAACAGCATTTACACCAAATAATGACGGATTAAATGATAGCTTTGGTGCCATTGCTCAAGGAGTGAAAGATTTTAAACTTGTAGTTTACAATAGATATGGTGAAATTGTATTTAATTCAAATTCAATAGAGCAAAAATGGGATGGTACCTATAAAGGCAGCAAAGTGCCTGCAGGAGGTTATATGTTCGAGGTAATTGCAAGAAGTCATGAAAATGAGGAATTACAAAAATCAGGAAAAGTATTAGTTATTATTTAATTAAATAGAAATGGCTTTCAAACTCACAATTTTTTTTACAATTTTTTTGTCATTTCAGCTACTATTTCAAAATAGCATAAACGGACAAATTAATGCTTCGGTAGAGGAGGGTTGTCTTCCCCTTGCGGTAAATTTCTCCTCCAATATAGAAAATGTTAAAAATTACCAATGGAGATTCAGTAATGGTCAGAGTTCAAGTTTGGCCAGTCCTGC
Source organism: Cytophagales bacterium (assembly GCA_038258905.1). Classification (GTDB taxonomy): domain Bacteria; phylum Bacteroidota; class Bacteroidia; order Cytophagales; family Cyclobacteriaceae; genus Marivirga. Next base: position 5,126 of record JBBSPJ010000061.1, on the reverse strand, counting down.
CATACTTTTTCAAGAGGTAGGAATGTTTAACGTTGAGCTAACCGTTACGCTTAAAAATAACGAGGTAGAAACTTATAATGAAGCTGATTTTATTCAGGTCTATGATATCCCGCAAGCAGCATTCACAGTTAGCGAAACATTACTTTGTAAGGATGCTGAATTACAGTTCATCAATAACTCTACAGGAGCAGAATCTTACCTGTGGAGTTTCGGAGATGGAAATCAATCAAGTGAAGAAAGTCCTTATTATGCGTATAATTCGGGAGGTAAATTTACGGTAACCTTAAAAGCCATTGGCCAGGGAGGCTGTGAGAATGTTGTGGTGTTGGTAAATGTAGTTGAAGTATATGAACCCATTGAAGCTGAAATCTCTGTTAGCAATAATGTGCAATGTTTAGGAGGCGACCCACTGGAGTTCAATATTACTGGTGATTTCACTTCTGTTTTATGGGATTTTGGAGATGGAAATACCAGTACATCCCTAAACCCAGAATACAATTATGCTGAATTAGGTGTATATAATATTTTAGTTTCTACCGTGGATGCAAATGGTTGTACCCAAAATTTGCAATTAAATGATGCTATTCAAATAGTGGCAAGTGATAGACCGGAAATTACGGTTTCTGAACCAACTATATGTTTGGGACAATCGGTTACGGTGGAGGCAAAAGTAGAAAATGACGGTAATTTTTTATGGACATTAAGTGATGGCCGTGAATTTGAAGGTAAGAACATAGAAATACCATTTGATCAGGCAGGCTCCTACGATTTATCCTTGCATTTTACTAATGAAATAGGTTGCCAATACACTACTGAGTTTTCTGCTTTTGTGGAAGTGCAATTTATTGAATCTCCTGTTTTTGAGTATAATGCTTTGGAAGGATGTGCACCATTCGATTTTGAAATAAGTAATATAACCTCAGCAACCAACCAAAATGAATGGAAGATAAATGGAGAAACTATTTCAGGAAATATATTGAATTATACTTTTACTGACGCAGGCAATTATACTATTACGGCTATTACTCATTACGAAAATGGATGTGTAATACAAAAAAACCTGGAAGAAAAAGTAATTGTACATCAACCTATCACTGATGTTGTAGTCAGTAAAGCGGATGGATGTTTACCCTTTACAACTAATTTTGAATTAGGTAATTTGAATGCTTCCAATATTGAGTGGCTCTCAGGAGACGGGTCATCAGCACAAGGTGAAAAAGCAGATTTCACCTATTTAACGAGCGGGGTTTTCTTTCCAAAAGTGATTTATACCAATCAATATGGCTGCCTAATAGAGCATCAATTAGAGAATCCTATAACAGTATATGATACTGCTATTACTCTGAATGATCCTGAAGTTATAGAGTCATGCACCTATACAGAAGTCCAATTAAATGGCTCAATGGGCTATACTTCCTGGGAATGGAACTTTGGAGATGGGAATACCTCAACTGAACAAAACCCTATTCATAGTTACAGTCAGCCTGGTACTTATACCATTTCCTTAACTACAAAAAATAAAAATGGCTGTGAAACTACAATTAGTAATTATAATGTAATTGATATTCCTGACATTAATCCTGAAGCTACCTATGATGTTACACCTTTGGAGAGCTGTGGGCTTTTTGAGGTTAATTTGCAAACACAATTAAGTGAAGGACAAAATGCCTTTTGGTATTTGGATGAGGCTTTGATTGCTACGGGAACCAATGCAAACTTATCATTTGCTACTTTAAAAGACGTAACCATCATTTTAACCATCAGAGGTGGTGGAGATTGCTCTAAATCAAAAGCAATAATGATAAAAAACCCTTGGACTGATTGCGAAGCCCCGGATTTGGAACAAGAGGAAGAAGATGAAGACAATGCCAGTCCTATATCAAAGCATAATTTTAAAAGCTGTACCACTCCTTTTAGTGTGGAGTTTATTAACCCTGCTCCTGGAGCAAATTCAGTAGAGTGGACTTTCTCAGATGGTACCAAAAGAAGTGATGAAAATTTCACTAAAATTTATTCTAATCCAGGAAATTATACGGTGGATTTTTATGCTAGATTTTCATCCGACAGTTCCTTTTTAGTAGAAGATTATATTACCATCAGTATAGAGGATCCTTTGGTTGATTTTACTTACGATATTCAAGTAGTTTGTGATTCTTTTGCAGTAATTTTTGAACCTACCAATCCGGATTTTGAATATTATAATTGGAAGGTGAATAACCAGTATGTGAATCTTGTAAATGGTAATACTTATTATTTTCAGCAGGCAGGCCTTTACCAGGTAAGTTTATCTGCTAGCGGCCAAAATACATGCGAAGCTACAGCTATAAAGAACATTTTTATAGGTAATGAAGAACACCTCTTTAGTTATATTAATAATATTTGTGTAGGAGAGGAGTTGGTTATCAATCAAAATTTATCAGGATTTCAATCATTTAGCTGGGATTTAGGAAATGGTGAAACCTTTGAAGGTGCCCAATTAAACTATAATTATACTGAGGTTGGCGAATATCAGATTCAATTAAATGCGACAGATTTCGACAATTGCACTCACACATTTGCTTTGCCAAAGAAAGTTAATGTTAAAGACCCGGTAGCTCAATTTACAACCCGAAACAGTACAACAGGTTGCGGGAATTATAAAGTCAACTTTGTAAATGAGGCTACAGGTGCCGATAAATGGTTATGGGATTTTGGTAATGGAATTACCAGCGAAGAAAAAAATCCTCAGGTTACCTTTTCGCCCGGAGTTTATACTGTCACCTTATCTGTTACTACTGGGAATTGTACCGATTCTATTGTAAAAGAAGATTACATAATTGTTGAAGAATTAAGCAGTGATTTTAGTTTTGAGGCAGATCAGGATTGTCTGCCTGTGGAGGTTCAATTGACTAGTGAAAGTAGTAATGCTGTAGCATGGCTATGGGATTTTGGCGATGGCAATACTTCTATTTTACAAAATCCGATTCATATCTATACTGCGATACCTGAAAAACCAATTCAGCTCACGGTAACCAATGCCAATGGCTGCAAAGTAAGTTCAAAAAAGGCTATGAATAGTATCTTTAGCGCACAATTTGAGGCGGAACAAACAAAATTATGTGCTCCTGGAACAGTACAGTTTAATGCTTTGAGTGAATTGGCTTTAAGTTGGCAATGGGATTTTGGAGATGGTAATACCAGCACCGAAGCAAACCCAGTGCATGTCTATCAGCAGGCTGGTAACTATTCGGTTCAACTGATTGCAGGCAACTCAACAGGTTGTGCAGATACTGTATATTTCGAAAATTATGTAGAGGTGGTAGAATTAAGGGCAGCTTTTTCTTTAGCAGAACAAATTAATTCAGCTTGTGTGCCTGTTCAGGTTTCTTTTCAAGATGAGTCAATAGGAGCAAGTAGTTATGAATGGAATTTTGGAGATGGAAAAACTTCTAAAGTGGCCGACCCTCTACACTATTATACCAGTGTGGGTACCTTTGATGTGCAATTAATAGTTACCAATTCTTTAGGTTGTAAAGACACACTTTCTATGCCGCAAATGGTTATCACCAGAGGGCCTGAAACCAGCTTTTCAATAGAGAATAAGAATATTTGCATACCTAATCCCGCTCGTTTTACAGATGAATCTGCCAATGCGGTAGAATGGCAATGGTTTTTTGGTGATGGAACTACCTCAGCTGAGCAAAATCCTGAACATATTTATACAAGCCCGGGCAACTATAAAGTAACCTTAATTGCCAAAAATGCAGATGGCTGTGAACAAAGCTACAGCATAGATAAAATAAAAGTAAGACCTACTCCGGTTGTTGATTTTGAAATTAGTTCTTCCGGAGAATGTTATCCTGTGGAAGTAACCCTTAATAACAAAAGTACAAGTTTGCAAAATGCAGGTTTTTTATGGGATTTCGGCAATGGGGTGAAAAGCACTGAGCGAAATCCTAGTTATATTTACACAAAGCCGGGTTCCTATCAAATTACTTTGGCTGTGAAAAACGAAGGCGCCTGTGAAGTGGTAAAAACTCATGATTTTGTGATTTTAGTGAGAGATACTACCATGCATAAAGAAGCAGATGTTAAAACGGTTTGGGTGGAGGAGAATTTGTCTCGTTTTGAAATTGCACCCTATCTTCAAAATAATATTTCACATTACAATGTTTATAGGAAAATCTCTAATGGTTACAGATTTTTGAATCAATACAGCCCTAATAGAACAGGTGTATTTGAGGATAATACTTGTGAGCCTCAGCATATGTCACATGAATATGTTTTTCAAGCGGTTTCTTACTGTGAGGATACGGTTAATCTTCAGGAGATTAAACATTATAATACCTTGTACTTACAAAAACATATAGAAAAACAAGGGCGGCAGATGCAGTGGAACAAACATATTGGGCTTGTCGCTGATAACTACAGAGTATTCAGAAAATCGGAGCAGCAAGAGGAGTGGTCTGAAATAGCAGTTTCCAATATTGCTACTCATAATTTTGCTGACACAACAGAATTATGCCCGGGCATTTATGAATATAAAGTGGCTTCTTTCAATCAAAACAGGCTATTATCCAGCAGTAACCCGATAAAATTTGAGGTAACCGATGCTGTTTTTCGTACGCAACAGGCGGAAATTAAAACTACCACAGTATTAGAGGAGGGCGAGGTTTTTACAGAGTGGGAAGTGCCAAATGCAGGTAAAAGTAGAATAGCAGCTTATGCCATTTACAGATCTGTAAATGACGGAAATTTTGAGTTTCATGCAGAGGTTTCTCCTAAGGATCAATTTTTTATTGATAAAGATGTGGATAGTAAAAGTAATAAGTATGATTATCAGGTAAAGATTATCAATGATTGTAGTATTGATGCTCCAATAAGTGATCAATCCAATACGGTTTTACTACAGAAGCAAAATCAGTATAAAAAGTATGAACTAAACTGGAATCCATACCAAGGCTGGGAAGAGGGCGTCTTAAAATACATTATTCAGAAAAAGAATGAAAACGGCCAATGGGAAACTGTTATGGAGGTAAGTGGTGATACCTTTAAAGCAATAATTGACAAAGAGGATCAGTAGTTTTTAAATGTTGAAGTGAAAACGTATTGAGGTTTTGATACACATCTGTAGCCGTGGTTCGTGT
>JBBSPJ010000060.1:0-15330 GCA_038258905.1 Cytophagales bacterium | reverse complement strand
TTATGAATACGTAGCTTCACAACTTAGAAATAATTATCCAGCTAAGGCAGAACGTATGAATATTCAAGGCATTGTTTACATACAGTTTGTAGTTGAAAAAGATGGTTCAATCACTGATGTTCAAGCAGTGAAAGGAATTGGAGGTGGTTGCGATGAATTAGCTGTTAAGGTGCTCCAAAATTCCCCTAAATGGAATCCCGGCAGGCAGAGAGGTAAAGCTGTACGTAGCAGAAAAGTGGTGCCCATTAGGTTTAAATTAATAATGGAATAAGTAGCAAATAGAAACTAAAAATAAATTTCTAGATTCGAATAAATTCAGACATATTTTAAAAATTAATCTTGATTAATTACACTAACATTCTGAAGGCAAATTGAATGAGAGGAGTGTAAAGTAGAGCTTTTGGATTTAATAGAAGTTAGTTATCATAGAAATTACTATTTTCCATGTAATTAGATATTTATAATATTCCATAGTAATTATACCACATCAAAGGCAAGCGCATAGCCGTACATATCCGCGAATGTATGGGCATCCAGCTTTCTATTAATGTTTTTTCGGTGTTGTTCAACGGTTTGCCGACTAATAAAAAGTTTAGTGGCTATTTGGGGATTATTATGGTTTTTAACAATTAATTCAAAGATTTCCATCTCCCGAATTGTTAGTGATGTAAACCTTTCTAAATTTTCTCTTTTAAAAATTTCTTGTTTCTGGATCCGGTTGAGCTTATGCAAAGAATAAGGCTTTTCTTGTATTTGAGTTTTTGTTTTATGTGAGGACATAGGTTAGTATTTTTGGTTGTTATAACATTTACATCTTAAAATTAAATAGAATCTTTGAAAAAGTCAATACCTATTTGTTAGTATATTATTTACTATAGTATAAATATGAAATAATTGATTATTTTACCTTAAGAATTAATTTCTTCTTAGTCAGTACGATCTAAAACTAATTTTAAAATAAAAAAAGGCTGCTCCTCTTTGAGAAACAGCCTTATAATTATCGAATGTTGGAAATAAACATCAATCCACTTCTTGAAAGCGCTCATCACCACACATTCTGACTACTTTAGGCATGAACTTTCCTACTACTTCCACCAGATCTTGTTGATGTGCCATCACCTCATGAATGTTTTTATACACCATAGGCGCTTCATCTAAACCTGAGCCAATTAAGGAAATACCTGCATCATTTAGGTGCTTCAATACCTCCCTTTTAGAAAGCGTTTCTTTAGCCTTCCGTCTCGACATCACCCTTCCGGCACCATGAGAAGCGGAATTTAAAGATAATTGCTCACCTTTTCCTCTCACAATAAAACCTGGTGAGGTCATAGAACCCGGAATAATTCCCAGCACACCTTTTCCAGCTGGAGTGGCACCTTTTCTGTGCACAATGAACTCTTTACCTTCCTCATTTTGCTCTTTCCAGGCAAAGTTATGGTGGTTTTCAATCATTGCCAGGGGTTGCTCACCCAAAGAAGCAGCCATTCGTTCATGAACCTGGTGATGACATGCAGAAGCATAATCACCGGCCAAGTTCATTGCCAACCAATATTCCTGACCATCCTCCGTATTCAAATCCAGCCAGGCTAAATGCTTAGCTTCACTCGGTAGCCTGCAAGTATCCATAGCCAGTTTTGTATAATGACGGGCTATATTAGCTCCCAAACCTCTTGAGCCTGAATGTGTCAAAACAGCCAAATACTTCCCGGTAGCTAAAGCAAACTCATTTTGTTCATCCATGATCTCAGTTATACCAAACTCAACAAAGTGATTACCGCCACCTGAAGATCCTATTTGGGCAAAAGCTCTATCTTTCAATGATTTCAAAATATTGATTTCATTGAATTCTACTCTGTCCAAAACAGCATGTTCTTTTGGTCTTTTAAAAACTGCACTGCCAAATTTAGCATTTTCCATGAGCATACCTTTAAGTCGTTCTATTTGCACTCTATCAAATACAGGAGCTAAATCGTATAAAGTCATGCACATTCTACAACCAATATCCACACCTACAGCATAGGGAATAACTGCGTTTTCTGTTGCCAAAACTCCACCAATCGGAAGTCCGTAACCCTGGTGGGCATCGGGCATCAATGCTCCTGCCCTTGTTACAGGTAGTTTCATGGCTATCTCCATTTGGTTAAGCGCACCCGGTTCTATTCCTTCCCTACCATAAATAGGATAATCAATCCTTTTTTTAAGCAAATCAATCGTTTCATTATGCTCAGTTTTTATGATCAGCGATTTCGCCACAGCACCCAATTGCTCATGTTTTAAATACAAAGACGGGGTTTCTATTACCCTTTGAAGCAATTCCAGCTTGAATTTTTTACTTTTTCCTTTATAATGCGCCTCTAACGCTTTCATAGCAAAGCCAATGACTTTACCTTCAGGATAGCCGATTTGTTTCAGGTCTTTGCCTGTTAATTTTGTCGTTGCCATCTCCAATTAGTTTTAAATTTTTTAAATCTTGTTCTTTTAATATTGTCCTTTATTTCTTTGCTCGCATGATTATCCATACTATGCATTAAAGCTTTTTTATAATAAGCTATCGCTATATTAAAGTCACCTTGCTTTTCTGCTAAATTACCCAATGTTTCATAAATAAAATCTTTATCCATGGCATCAGTATTTTCAGCTTTTAACAATAAAGAATGTACGTTTTCATACCTCTTTTTATCCATCAATAAATCCACTAGTTGTCTAAAAGCATAATCTAAGCTTGCATCAAAATACAAAGTCAATTCGTAATGCCTAATGGCCTTAGCTTCATTAAACTGATAATAGTGATACATCCATCCCAGAGTATAGTGCAATCTTGCATAACCCGGCTCATCATATAAAGCATTGTATAGTAACCTGTTGGCCTGATTATAATCACCCTCATAAACAGCTTCCTGAGCCAAATTTATTATATATTCGATGCTCTCGTTATTAATTACCATTTTCTTACATTTTATTAATTTAGGTGTAAAAGTTAATGTCTGATTTCTAATCTCAGACACTAACAATTACTCATTTAGATGGAGTAAAAATGCTTTTCAATTGATCCAATACTTGTCCGTTACCGGATACCGTGATTTGACCAATTTTATCAGCAATTTTTTCAACATACTCCATTTCTTTCAATTTGAACAACATTTCGTTGCTTTCCATCAATTGAGCAGTATTAAGCAAGCTTCTTGTTGAAGCTGTCTCTTCTCTCCTCATGATTACATTGGCCTGCGCTTGTTTTTGCGCTACCAATACCTGGTTCATGATATCTTTTACCTCTCCCGGCAAAATGATATCCCGTACACCGCAATCGATCACATTCACCCCTAATGCTGATGCTTTTCCGGATAGCGATTTCATTACATATTCCGAAACCGATTCTTTCCTTTCTAGCAATTCATCTAAAGTAAATGTTCCAATGAACTCCCTCAAAGCCAATTGGATAAGAGTGTACAGTTGCTTTTCAAAGTCTTTGTTAACAATCATAGCTTTATCAATATCACTCACTTTATATTGTGCGACAAAATTAACACGCAAGGCCGCTTTGTCCTTTGTAAGGATTTCCTGACCTGGAAGCTCCAATTGCAATTGTCTGAAGTCTACTTTATCAACCCTTACTGGTGTACTGTTTTTCCAGAAGAAGTAAGTACTGTTGGCTAAAATTTTCTCGAATTTACCATCGATGTACAACACGCCTCTTTCGAAGGATTCCACCACATAAACTCTGATATAAGGAAGCACTTCTCTTTTTTCGAATATAGCTTTTTCAATTTTTTCAGTAATTTCTACTTTGCTCAAATCAGCTTTAATAAATGAATATTCTGTAATTCCATTCCAAAAAGCATACTTTCCGGCTGTCAATACAGTTTTAAACTTATTGTCTTCGTATTGCAACGCTATTTCATTGTCTTGCACTTCCACCACAGTCAACATGCCCGCAAGCACCTCATCTCTCAAAAAGATATTTAATGAGATCGCAGAATGAAAGGGCCTAGTCATATCATATTGAACCACTTCCTCAAATGGTGTAATCCACCAGGTTCCGGCAGTAATTACTCTTTGGTAATCGCCTTTACGAAATACCAATCCCACTTTTCCTACATTGATTCTTATTCTTTTCATTTTTAATCAATTTTGTTGTTTCACTTTTATTTATAATCACTGGCCCAATAATTCTAGTTATTAAAGCAACTAAAGCTTTTGCTATCAGTCCCGGCGGAGGCTTAATTAAGTTAGCGGTCATTCTAATCGTTCCCTCTCCATCACACCCACATTCCAACAGCACAATTTGCTTTAATGGGTTAAGAGAAGGATCAAAAGTTCCACTCACGGTATCCACAAGCCTCAAGGCCTTAGCTAATTTTTTGAGTCTGCTCACCAAAATGGCAAACAAACAAAAGCATACACTTTAGTTACTTTTGGTGCCTTATTTTAGAAGCAGGCTGCTTCAATCAGATGGATTTGCAGTCCATTGCGTATACCAATTCCGCCATCTGCCATAAGACAGAGTGGGACTCGAACCCACATTTTCCTGTTGTTCTTCCTCTGAACTATCCCAATATCACTACTAGGAGAAGGATTCGAACCTTCGTACACAGTTTGGTGAAAAATACTGCGGTTAAAAGCGGTATACTAACACCTAAAAGATATTAGCACCGGGGCGCCATTCAGAAACGCTTCCCATAAACTTTGAACTTTCGTTTTTCCGCTACTTCCACCCTTTTCAGAGTGAGAAGATTGTTGACGAAGCCTTTTGCTTCGTACTATGTTGCCCGGCAAGGATTCGAACCTTGACTCCCGGTATCAAAAACCGATGTCCTACCATTAGACCACCAGGCAATAAACCTATCACCTCATTTTAAGGGCATAAAAAAAGCCTCATCCTTATTCAGGAAGAGGCTCTCCGCAATACTGCAGTAAATGCCAATTATCCTGAAAAATCATATAAAATTTTATCTTTTAGCATATTGCTATTCTGCTTTAAAAAAGACGTACCTCTCCCCTGATTCAAATTTTCTAAACCAAATATTATTCTGTTTTCAATCATATCTCTAAATTCATAAGACATAAAAAAACCCGAACCATATGGCTCGGGTTTCTTAATTTATCTTTAGTAAATTAATTCTAACCAAGCCAATATCTCCCCAAATCCACGAATGGATTACTTTTGGGTAGTGCTAAACAAATGTTGTGTTGTGTATATTGACGCATATCTATTTTTTATTGTGATGCAATATTCGGAAACAATTTTCAATTAACAAAATATTATTTTGATTTTTTATCATTTTGGAAAAAATATAGATAATGAATATCAATTCATAACTAAAGTCTCGAACCCTGAAAATTATAATTTTATGCCTTAAATTCACCTATTGAGAGGGTCCAATGCGCTTAAGTTAACATTTAATTAAAGCTATTTCATTTTGCTATTATGCTTGTATTTGCCATCATCATAATTTAGATCACAGGGCTACGCCCCTCTTTCATTCAAATCTTATTATTTACTACGAAGAGTGCAGGGCTACGCCCCTTATCCTATTGTAAATAGTTTTAGTTTTAGAGTTTTAATAAATCCATTGTTCTAAATGATTATCCAAACATAATTAAAACCTCCAGCCTAGCCAAAGGCTGGCAGGTAAAGCTGGCAAGCTATTCTTACATCTCAGCCTTTGGCAGAAAAAATTATCTAACTAAATAGCATTGTTGAGAGGGGCTAGGGTAGTGCTTATTAAAAATAATTTTATCTTAATATCCAAAATCAGGTTTAGTGAGGAATTTTTGGTGTATTATTTTTTCACTCCCATTTTATTTTGGAGTGAAACTTTTATTACTCTTATTTGTACCACTTTCTTCAATATGCCGTTATACTAGCCTTATGAAAAAAATCTTTATATATATCCTTTTTGCGTTGTTTTTCACTGCATGTAAGGAAGGTAGAAAAGTAATTAAAATAGAAACTATCACTCTAACCGATAGTAAACAAATTATTAATATACACGATTCTCTCGTAAAGCCTGTCGTTTATCAGAATATACCCTCTTTTAAAGATCTTACTAACGAGGAGGCAAAGGAAAAATTTATTGCTACTATTTTACCGGGGATTTTAATAGCTAAATATAATTTGGCTGAGGATCAAAAAATGATTTATTCTTTAACAGAAAAGACAAAATGGTCTGACCAGGATTCTACATTTTATAAGCAGCAAATGGAAAAATTTAAAGCTAAGAACATTGATAACTTAATCGACAAAATGGAAACTCACCCTAATAGCATCTCACTGGCTCAAGCGGCAATTGAGAGCGGTTGGGGATCATCCAGATTTTTTAGGGAAGCCAATAACCTATTTGGAATATGGGCCTACAAGGACGATGAACCCAAAATCGCTGCCAATCAAAATGGTGTGTTTTTACGAAAATATGAAGATATTTCGAAATCTATTGAAGATTACTTTGTCACTCTAGGTCGTGCAAAACCCTACCGTGCATTTAGAGAGGCTAAAAAGGAAACTGATAATATTGATGAATTACTGCCGCATTTGAAATATTATTCCGAGAGAGGAATGGCTTACGTACAACAATTAGAAACCGTTATAAGACAGAATAACTTAACTAAATATGACAATTATCAACTGGATCCCTGGTTTATTGAGTAAGAATATATTAAAAAAAAGAACATGTAATATTCTTTTAATCGCACTATTTATATCAATTGCTTGTAAAGGAGGCACTGTTAAGGAGGAAAAATCAGTGGTCTTGAGTAATGAAAAAGAAATAGTCTCTTTCGTCTACCACCGTTTTGGTGATAGTAGATATCCATCCACCAATGTATCATTGAAAGATTTCAAAGCACATCTTGAATACCTTAAAAATAATAATTTTCAGGTTTTAAATTTTTCAGATGCGATTGATTACCTCAAATCTGATGCCCCAATACAAAAAACAGCTGTCATCACCATAGATGATGGGTATAAAAGCTTTTATGAGAATGGATTGCCTTTATTAAAAAAATATGATTATCCCGCGACCTTATTTATAAATACTGAAACTGTTGGAAGTGGAGATTATATGAATTGGGAAACTATCAAAAAAGCAAAAGAGCAAAGAATTGAAATTGGCAATCATACGCATTCGCACGCTTATTTTCTAAATATGCCAGAAAGTGAACGCTACACACAATTTGAGAAAGAAATTGAGCAAACCCAACAAATCATTAAAAAGCAATTGGATTTTACTCCTGAGGTATTTGCTTATCCTTATGGAGAATTAGATTCAAAAATGAAGGAAATAGTAGAAAAATCAGGCTTCAAAGCTGCCGCAGCACAAAATTCTGGTGTGATTTATTCAGGAACCGATTTAATGCAATGTCCTCGATTTCCTATGTCGGAATTCTACTCTGATATAGCAAAATTCAAAAGCAAAGCCAATATGAAAGCATTGAGGATAATTAAGCAAAGCCCGACCTCTGCTCTGCTTAAAAAGGAAACAAGCTCACCTGTTTTAACCCTCACTTTCAATAATAAAGATATACAGATCAATCAACTACAGTGCTTTATTCAAGGAGCCGAATGCGAAATAGCAAAATCCAATAATGGTGATTCCACAACCATAGAATTCAAACCAAAATCAGCTATAAATCAAAATAGAAGAACTTTATACACTATTACAGTGCCAGATAAAAATGGAGAGTGGCATTGGTATAGTCATTTGTGGGTTAACCCCGGTGTAAAATAAACTTAATAACAAATTCCAGATGTAAAGTTTCAATCCCTTAAATCTTTCTTTACTTTTAGATTTCTGATTTTAAAAACCTGTTCTTATATGAAATCAACATTAAAAATTTAGTTTCGAATTTTACACCAACCGAAGGTGAATTTTTAATCAAAGATTCCATGTGGCAATTTAAAAACAAATAATATACACATGAAAAAAGTCGTTATTATAGTAATTTCTATATTGGTTTTCCTCGCCCTGTCAGCCTATGTTTACTTTTTTCATTTACAACCAGTAAAAAAAAATAATCCTATGATGGCTGTGCCCGCAGATGCCAGCATGGTTTTTCAAATGGATAATCCCTTCAAGCAGTGGTCAAAAATCACTAATAATAACATCTGGAATTACTTAAAACGGAATCCATTTTTTGCAGAATTAGGTCAGGAAATGGATAGTCTGAATGCTGATATGAAAGGCAATGAAGGTATTTGGGAGTTGGTAATGAATAGACCCATGGTCATGTCTGTGCACAAAATCCGTCCTAAAGATTATGATTTTTTATATATCATTGACTTACAGAGAGCAACACAATTCAATTTTATTAAAAACTATATCAAGAACCTGAGTGATGATATTGATAAGGTTTATTCCAGAACCTATCATGATAAGGAAATTATAGAATTCACTTTTACAGACTCCCCCACCACATATTACCTTTATATTCACGAAAATTTATTGAGTATTTCTTCTACCCACACTATAATTGAGCAATCCATTGATCAATTAGCAGAGCCTATGCTCATTCGTGACCTGGATTTTATAGATGTAAGCAAAGAACTAAGTGGAAATGACATTAAAATGTATATCAATTACCCGGCTTTTGCAGATTACTTAACAATTTGGATGGACGATGCTGAATCTGAAAGCTTAGATGCGTTAAAGGTTTTAAAATATAGTGGAATGTCACTTGATGCTACAGACGAAGTTTTTTCTGCGGAGGGTTATTCCAGTGTACAAAAAGATCAACCCAATTTACTAACCGCCCTTATGAAGTCCGGAAAAGGTGAAATTAAAGTTGGAGCCATAGTCCCGGACAATGCCTCATATTTTATGAGTTTAGGCTTTAACAGCGCTCTTGATTTTTATAAACAAATGGAGAGGGTTCTGAAAGCTGCTGAGGATGGCGAATCGTTTATGGAGAGCAAACAAAAAATTGAAAAATACCTTAAAATCTCTATAGAGGATGATTTTTTAAGTTGGATGGATAACGAAATAGCTCTGATCCAACTCAATTCTAACAGTAATAAAAACAAGGTAGAAGTAGCAGTTGCCATTAAACATAAAGGGTTTGATGACACCAGGGAACGCATGGATTATATTAAAGCACAAATAAAGAAGAAAACACCGGTTAAGTTTAAGGGCATCAGTTATAAAGGGCATGACATACAATTTCTTTCTATCAAAGGCTTTTTTAAGTTATTATTTGGTAAGGCATTTGAAGATATTGATAAACCTTATTATACCATCATGGATGAATATGTGGTTTTTAGTAATTCACCTCGTACTTTAGGGAAAATAATAACAGCAGTGGAGCAGCGAAAAACCTTGGATAATACGAAAGAATACGCTGTATTTATGGAAGAATTCTCGTATAAATCTAACCTGTTTGTTTACCTAAGTGCAGAAGAATTATTAAGCGATGCGCAGCGATTATTAGACGATGAATCGTGGAAAGAGCTCACCCCGCATAAACCTTATTTTAGAAGCTTCCCAATGGTTGGTATGCAGTTTACCGCAGATGGTGACTTATTAAAGCATCAGGCTAGAATGCATTATTTAAATCATGAGCAAATGAGTAGCTGGAATAAACTGGTGAAAGAAAGTAGCCTTTTGGTGAATGATGTGCTTGATACCACTCAAACGGAAGAAGAAGATTTTATCTCCATAGAAAATATTTTACCGGAAGATTTGAATAGTAAAACCTTTATTGAATATTATGATAATGAGCAGGTTAAATTTGAAGTCTCCTTAAAAGATGGCTTAAAACATGGGAGATATTTCCAGTACGATAGCTTAGGAAATATGGTAGTAAAAGGCCGTTACAGAGATGATGAAAAATCCGGCACCTGGCGATACTATGATGAAAAAGGTGATTTGATTAATAAAGAGCGATTTTGATGTTTCTGTAGAATCGTTGCATGCAACGATTCTACAGAAACCTCAAACGACTATTCAGCCACGTTTAAGGCATTTTTACGTGCGTTAGCTCTATCCAAAACAGTTTTGCGCTTCTCTCCTTTCATAAAGGTTTCAAGCTCTTTTAGTGTGCTGATATCAGATATATTAGAATTGGCATCTCTCGCATTCATTTCGCTACTCTTTTTGTTACCAGAGATACTAGTTTCGGCGGCTTTTATTTCTTTAACTTCGTTTTTTGCAGGTGTCTTTGCAGGTTTTTTCTCCTTTTTTGTTGGGCTTTTAAGTTTTTTTGATTTGGCAATGGTTGCTCTTTTTTCAAGCAACTCCTTTTCAATTTTCTTACCAGATGCGGCAGCTTCTTTAGCTACAGTTTTTACAGAAGCCTTTACCTTTGATTTAGAAGCTTTAGTGGCTTTTGCAGCTTTACTTTTGGCTTTAGCTGCTGTAGCATTTACCTTTTTCTTTAGCTTCTTTTGGTCTTTGCCCAAGTCCTGAACCTTGTCTACCTGTTTAAGTATCTTCTTATTAGATGACTTTTTATTAACTAGTTTAATTAACTTGTCTGCAGCTTTACTGATAGCTTCACCTGCTTTTTTAACTTTTTTATTGATAGACATAACTTTTATTTCTGTAATTTTATTGGTGAATATAATTATAAATAATTGTATTTAAATATCTTATGTTAAAAATATAGTCTAAACAGTAAAGAACAAGAAAATGATACCAACGGGTCACTTTTAAGATTTACCTTTTGCTGAAGAAAATGACGGAAATTATCTTTTAAACATTTTTTAAAAAGATGTATTTTTCTTAAAGCTTGATACTTCTGCCCTCCCGAGCCGACTTGTAAATAGCTTCCACTACCCTGATATCTTTTAATCCTTCTTCGCCGGGAACCAAAACAGCTTTATCCGCCAAAATAGACTTAGCATCATTATCCATTTGTAAAGCTTGTTGGTTGGGTATCGAAGCATTCAGTATTTCACCATTGCTGGCACTTCCCTTGATCCCGCTGTAAGCTTGAAAAGGATCTAGCTTATACCAACCTTCTCTGCAGTTAACTTGCAAATTATTAACACTCATTCCTAAGCTGGTACAGCATTTGGCGAGTGCACCGCTGGGAAATTCCACCTGAAAAAGAGTTGTCTCATCTACTTCATTAAAAATTTTAGGTCTATTGGTAAATTGCTGAGCAAGGACAGTCTTAGGCTCTTCCCCGGTTACATAACGAATTGCATTGAGCGGATACACTCCCATGTCATACATTGCTCCACCACCCATTGCTTTTTCAAATTTCCAATGGTTGGTTCTACCATCGTAATATCCTGCTGAAGCCTGAACTAAGTGAATAGCACCAAAAGTGTTGTTTTTTCTGTAATTTATTATTTTGCGGGTATTAGGCTCATGTTGCATTCTATAGCCTATACTCAATTTAACCTTGTTTTTTTCACAGGCATCAATCATTTTTAGGCAATCCTGCTCCGTAACAGCCATAGGTTTTTCACACCAAACATGTTTACCTGCATTAGCGGCTCTAATGGTATATTCTGCGTGCATGGAAGTAGGAAGCACCACATATACTACATCTATATCGGGATTATTGGCTATGCTATCGAAATTTTGATAATTATAGATGTTCTTATCAGGAATATTATACTTCTTTTGCCAGGTAACAGCTTTTGCAGGGGTGCCTGTAACTATGCCGGCAAGGTAGCAATTGTCAGTCATTTGTAGCGCAGGTGCTAGTAAATCTGTGCTATAATAGCCTAAACCTACCAAGGCCACTCCTAACTTTTTCTTGTTTTGTGCTGACAAATAGGGACTTAAAGCAGCGGTAGATAAACTTATGCCTGCTACGCCAATAATGGACTTCTTCACAAAGCTTCTTCTGTTTTCCATCGTTTTTTTATTCAATTTAAGAATTTTGATGGAGAAATTTAATTTAAAAGGACCTGAATCTACCTAATGTATCTGATCTAGCCAAAAGGGGAAGATAGTTGCTGCTTAATCTTTCAATTGGCAGGTCATTACAAGAGTAAAGAAGCCATCTTACCAAGTTTAAGCTAAAAATGCTTAGAAAACGCTGTTATTCTAATTGCTAGATTGCTTAAGTTGTTCCGCCTTCGCAATGACGGAAACATGACGATATTGTTTCGGTTGAATATTAAAAACCTTAACCTTAGCCAAAAAAAAAGCCACTCTTTCGAGCGGCTTTGGAGCCTCTTGCCGGGATCGAACCAGCGACCTACTGATTACAAGTCAGTTGCTCTACCAGCTGAGCTAAAGAGGCTTATTCTCTTTTATTCTTCCTTAGCAATGACCTACTGGTTACAAGTCAGTTTCCGCTAGCTAGCGGATGAGCTAAAGAGGCCTTTAACATTTTCGGGTAGTTGTTATCCCTGAATGCGGATGCAAATATAGGGGCACTTTTTATTAAACCAAACCCTATCTACAAAAAATTTAAAGGTTTTTTTTAATCAACTGACCTCACAATCCGTAACTGCTTCTTTAACAGTGAGATTTCGTTTTCAGCTTCCTCAATTTTTTGATCAAATTCTTTTTTCAATTTGTCAGCCGTCTTAGAAGAGGCGAAAAACTCAAGGTTATTTTTCCAGGTAACGATGTCGTTTTGCAAATCACTAATCTTTTTCCTTAGCGTATTTTCTTTCTGATTCAGCTTCCTGTCAGAATTAGGGCCAGCCATAATTTTAGTTAACTGCGCCATTAATTTTACCTTAGCCAGTTGTTCTTCACTTAATACAGACTCCGACTTCTCTATAAAGCTAGCAATCGCATCTGAGAAGTGCTCCTTCACTTTTTGAATGGCATTACGAGGTACAAAGCCTAATTTACTGTAAGCTTGCTCATAAGCCTCTAATTGCTCAATATCACCAGGCTCTAACTGGTTAATTTGAGATATAATATCTTCTTTGGCTTTCAGGTTATCCTTATATTCTTTCTCCGATTCCTGATTTCCCGCTCTTTTGTTTTCAAAGAAGGCATCACAAGCCGCCTTAAACTGCTTGTAAATACTCTCACGGAATTTCTCAGGTACAGGGCCAATTTCTCTCCACTGATTTTGTAACTGCTTCAACTTATCAGCAGTTTTAGCCCATTCTGTGCTGTCTTTTAAAGCTTCCGCCTGTTCTACCAATGCCTGCTTGGTTTTTAGATTTTCTTCTCTTAGTGAATCTAAGCGCTTAAAAAACTCTTGTTTGTTAGCGAAGAATTGCTTGAAATTGCTCCAGAAGGCTTTGTTGATTTCTTTTGCATTTTCTTTTGGTACCTGACCGGTACTCTCCCACTCTTTTTGTATAGCTAAAACATCCTTGGTTTTATTGTTCCAGTCCTTAATTCTGTCGGAATTAAATTCTAAAATAGGCTTAATTTTATCAATAATTGCCTGTTTTTTTTCAAGGTTTACATCCTGAATCTCCTTCAGGTCTTTCAGGTAATCTTTTCTCTTGTCGTAAATAGCATCAGAAGCCGCCTTAAAGCGCTGCCAAAGTGGCTCCTGATCATCCTTTGGTACCGGACCAATATGCTTATACTCCTCGTGTAAATCATTCAACGTTTTAATGGCAAAAGGCACATCGTTAGTTTCTGACAATGCCTCTGCTTTTTCACACAGCTCCTTCTTCGCTTCCAGGTTTTTTCTTCTGTCGAGCTCTTTTAACTCATATAGAATACTCCTTTGATCATAATACCTATCCAATAAGGCATTGTAATTCGCCCAAAGGGTTTTAGCCTGATTACCCGGTACCTGACCGACTGATTTCCAATCTTTTTGTAACTCTTTTATAACGTTTAAGCCCGTAATGGTTTCTTCCCCATCTACTAACTCACGCAATCTGTCCAGAATTTCTTCTTTCTTTTTAAGGTTATCGTCTTTTTGCTTTTCCTGTTCCTTATAATATTTTCTTCTTCTGTCTTTATACAACTGAAGATTGGTTTCAAATCTATCCGTTAACTCATCATGATTCATGGAGAAATCTGCCTCTTCTCCCCCGTCTGCCAGAAACTTATCTAAAGCTTCCTTCTTCTCGGCCTCATGAATTTCGTCAAATACAGGTTTTATTTCAGATAAAATTTTATCTGCTCTTTTAAAATTATCAGAATGAGATATTTCTTTGATGGCCTCTACTAATTGAGACTTGTCAAAATTGGTATAATCAGGTAATTCATCTTCATGATCTTCGTGCTCCTCTTCATCAGCCTCACTATCATCATCACTTTTGTTGTATTTAGAAACAGGTGGCTCAATCTCGGATGGCTTTTCAGTAGTTTTTGCTGTGTTTTCTTCCGCTTCTTTCTCCTCATCATCAGCAGCAGCTTCTAATTCTGAAGCACTCATGCGTTCATCTGTATTAGAAATCTGACTTTCAGCATCCTTTTTCGAGGTTTCAGCAAGCATTGCGGCTTCATCCTCCGCTTCTGTTAGTCCCACACTATCCTCTGAAGGCTCAGTGGTTTTTGCGTTTGCAGATTCAGCTCTTGGGGTAGATTCCTCACTTTCTTCGGCATCATCGTCCTCAGTGGGTAAATCATAGGCAGCAGCTTCCATTTCTGAAGATTTTAAAGGTTCTTCTGAATTAGAAGTTCCGTCTTTATCTTCTACATCCTCCTTTTCGTAATTAGCAAAAGCTTTAGCCTCTTCCTCGGCCTCATCATTCTCGGTAGCACTTTCCTTTTCAGAAGTCTGATCATTTGCTTTTTCTGAATTTACCTCATTAAACTTCTCCTGATCCTCATTTTCATTCGGATTCTTTGAAGTACCTTTTTCGTCCATCATAATCTAGTGTACTTTATTCAACAGATACAATATTAATTAAAATTTGTTAATTCTTTCTATCAATTTAGTTTAGGGTCGGAAGGATAATTAGCGTACACCTTAAATCTCCCACCCATTTTCTCCAATATATCTTTCCAAAGTTTCTCAGGAGCCGTGTTAAAAATATAGGAAGGATGTACGCCACGCGCTACTATCCATGTATTTTTATCTACTTCCTGTTGTAATTGTAATTCAGACCAGCCACTGTATCCTACAAAAAACCTAATTTTATTTTTATCAATATTTCCTTGTTGTACCATACTTAATAATTGATCAAAGTCACCGCCCCAGTACAAATGATCCATTATTTTTTGTCCTCCTTCCTTCAATAAATCTATATCATGTATAAAGTGAAGAGTGTTTTGTTGCACCGGGCCACCTACATATAAACTTGTATCGAAAGATTTAATATCCTGTAAAACTTCATCTACCTTTAAAATAGAAAGTTTGTTTAGTACAAATCCAAATGACCCTTCCTCATTATGTTCGCATAGTAATATTACTGTCCTGTCAAAATTATGATCAGGCAATAACGGTTCAGACAATAATAAATCGCCTTTTAGTGGTTTGTCGATATTTTTAAATTCAAAAAACTCC
>JBBSPJ010000059.1:0-15591 GCA_038258905.1 Cytophagales bacterium | reverse complement strand
GATCGTAAAAAAGGATTGATAATTAATGACTAAAGCTTCACGCCTTGAAAATCAGGTTTTAACCATATAATGGTAAATCTTAAAAATATTAATTTGTAAAAAATGGAAATGAAAAAATACACTATTTTAAGACTAACACCCTCCTTCACCTCCCTCAAGTGAGGAATTTTTGGTGTAGTATTTTTTCATTCCCTATTTTATGATTTATAATTCTGGAGAGAAACTTCAGTTAATAGACTCGGCATCTTTATAAAAAACACCCTTCAATAATCATCATTCACCTCTATCCAATAGCCATTTGGGTCTTTGAAATAGACTTGCCGAACGCCATCCACCCTAGTGGTAATGGCATTGGCTTTTCCGGGCCAATCTTCATAAGCGACTTTTTTTGCTTTTAGCGTTTTAATAAAAGCATCCATATCAGCAATGCTGAAGCATAAGTGATTGTTTTTGTTGATGCTAACGTCCTTCCACTCGCCTTGAATGAGATGTAATTGCGAGGTTCCTAAAGCAAACCAGGTGTGTAAGCCATCATGGAAAGGCTCTTCAATTTGTTCTAGCCCTATCAATTGCTCATAAAACTGTGTGCTTTCTGCCAAATCCTCCACATAAACTGCTATATGATTTAATTTGGTTTGAGAAAATGATTGAAACGACAAAATGATACAGGTGATTCCGAATAATAATCTTTTCATAATAATAGTAATTGGAAATTGAATGTAAATAGAATCACAACTAATTACTAGGATTTTGTATATTGATTAAAAATTCAACTATGAACCGATTATTTTTTATCCTCCTGATTTTTTTATTGTCTGCATGTGGCAGTAATGAGGAAGTAGCCGACCGCAGTGATGTTAATTGGCTAAATATTGAAAAAGACCTGCAAACTGCATTAATAATGGCAGAAAAAGGAGACACCCTCACTATTCCGGAAGGCTATTTTCTATTTGAGAAAAGTCTATTATTGGATGATAAAAATGATCTCGTAATTCAAGGGGCCGGCATTGATAAAACCATTTTATCCTTCAAAAACCAGTCGGAAGGAGCAGAAGGTATAAAAATCAGTCAGTGCAAGAATATCACTTTGGCTGGTTTTACTATTGAAGATGCGGCAGGTGATAATATTAAAGTGACTGATACTAATGGTATTACATTTTCGAAAGTAAAATCTCAATGGACAGGGATAGTAAGCGAAAATAATGGTGCCTACGCTTTGTACCCTGTGCTTTGCAAAAATGTTTTAATTGAAAATTGCATAGCCATTGGTGCTTCTGATGCCGGCATTTACGTGGGTCAGTCGGATTCGGTAATTATTAGAAATAATGAAGCTACTCAAAATGTAGCCGGAATAGAAAGTGAAAATTCCAATTTCGTAGAAATATATGGTAATACAGCCTTTAACAATACAGGAGGTATCTTAATATTTGATTTGCCTGGCCTTACACAGTATGGCAGGCAGATTAAGGTGTACAATAATATGGTCCGTGAAAATAATCACGATAATTTTGCTCCGGCTGGTAATATCGTAGGTATAGTTCCACCAGGCACTGGTATAATGGTTTTGGCTACACGCGAAGTAGATATTTATCAAAATCAAATGATAGATAATACTACAGTGGGCGTTGCTGTGGTAAGTTATGAGTTGGTGGCAGCGATCAGTAAAGAGGAGGAGGAAACTGAAGATCATGAGGGCTCCTCGCAAAGCATTAATAACAACTACGAATTAGATAAAGATTACAACCCCTATCCTTCCGGGATTATCCTTAGTAATAATTTCTACGATAATAGTAATTGGTTTGCTACTTTTCAGCACGATTTCGGCAAGCTTTTTAACTATAAATCGCCTTTTAATCCGCCAGATATAGTATTTGATGGTTTTGTTGAGTCGGGTAAAAATTTCAAAGATATTTTATGTATTGATGAAAAACAGAAGCTTATATTTATTAATTTGGATGCTCCTAACGATCTGGTAGGATTAAATAAAGATTTAACTAATTTCGAATGTGAATCGAAAGCGATTTCGATGTAAAACTATATACTTAAATCAAAAATGAAAAAATTAAAATTCTTATTATCAGCAATTTTACTTACGCTTGTAGCTCAAATTGCAACCTCACAAGCCCCAACTGAAAAAGCTTTGCTTTGGAGGATATCGGGTAATGGGTTGGAAAGCCCATCCTACTTATTTGGTACCATTCACATTATTTGTGAAGATAATTATGTGATGACGGAGGCCACTGAAACTGCGCTTAAATCTTCAGAGAAGTTGGTGATGGAACTTGATATGACCGATCCTCAATTAGCTGTTAAAATGCAACGGCTGGCCATGAATGATAATTTTGCCAATGTTAAAGCTGAGTTAAAACCGGAAGATGCAAAAGCGCTGGATAATTACTTGAAAACCAATTATGGGCAGGGAATAGATCAGTTGGGTATATTCAAACCTTTTATGTTAAGTTCTTTAGTGATGATGAAATCCCTGGAATGTAACTATAAACAATATGAAACAGAGTTAGTGAACCTCAGCAAAGCCGACAGTATAGAAGTAGAAGGATTGGAAACAATGGAGTTTCAGGTAGGCATTTTCGATGCCATGCCAAGGGAAAAACAATTAAGCTCATTAATTGAGCAAATTAATAATCCGGATAAAACGAATAAGGAGTTAAAAGAACTTATTGATGCTTATATTTCCATGGATATGGTTCAAATCGCAAAATTAACTAATGAAAATGAAGATTTTAAAGGCTATGCCGATCAGTTTATCTATAGCAGAAATGAAACCTGGATTCCTAAAATCGAAGAATATATCAAAAAAGAAACGGTGTTTTTTGCTGTGGGAGCAGCACATTTACCTACTGAAAAAGGTGTAATTGCGCTATTAAGAGAAAAAGGTTACAAAGTGGAGGCTGTGAACTAAAATTTTATTGAGGAGATTAGATGGGTAATGCTACTTCATAGAACTACTATATTGTTTTTATTTGCCCTTTCATTAATTGCATGCAATTCAGCTGATAAGGAGTACCAAAAAAGTAACCAGATCTCAAATAAGGAACCTGTTTCAGTGGATCTTTTTGGAAATGGTAATTCAAATAAACCAGGTAAGGAAAAATTGTCCGACTATGGCTTTTTTAAAGGTAATTTATCAGATTTGAACCCTGTAAATGGTATAATCCCTTATACCCTCAATTCTCCCTTATTTTCAGATTATGCTTTTAAAGCTCGCTTTGTTAAAATTCCAGAAGGGGGAGGGGCCAATTACCACCCTACTGAAGTATTAGATTTTCCCGTGGGCACGGTGCTTATTAAAAATTTCTATTATCCGGTAGATTTTAATCAACCGGAAGGTAAAAGAAATATATTAGAAACCAGATTATTAATTCATGAAGAAGCTGGCTGGAAAGCACTCCCCTACATCTGGAATGAGGAGCAAACAGAGGCTTATTTAGAAATAGCCGGAGGTACCAAGAGTGTTTCCTGGAGAGATACTAAAGGGCAGATCCAAAAAATCATGTATAGCATTCCTAACATGAACCAATGCCGAAGTTGCCATTTGTTGAATGATAAAATTATGCCAATTGGCCCCACTGCCAGGCAGCTCAATGGTAATTTTGAATATCCAGAGCATGGTCTTCAAAATCAATTGACTCATTGGAAATCGGAAGGGAAATTAAACCACTTGCCTAGCAATGATTTACCTAAATTAGTCAATTACGAAAGTAAAGCCTTTTCAATATCTGAAAGAGCCCGAGCTTATTTAGAAATCAACTGTGGGCATTGTCACCGACCTGAAGGACCTGCTAAAAACTCTGCCTTAAATTTGATGACCTCAGTGAGCAATCCTGCAGTTTTGGGTGTAGGCAAAACGCCTATTGCAGCAGGTAAAGGCTCCGGAGGCTTAAAATATGACATAGTGCCGGGAAAACCTGATCAGTCGATTATGGTTTACCGTATGCAGTCCGATGATCCGGGCGTTATGATGCCTGAACTAGGGAGGAAAATGGTGCATGTGGAAGGTTTGGAACTGGTGAAAAGGTGGATTAGTGAGATGGAGGATTAGGTGAATAGGTGTTGAAAGCCCCTCAATCCCCAAAGGGGAGGTAGAAGGTTGTAGTTATCAAATGGTGGAACACTTTAAGATGTCTGACCTTTTCAAGGTACCGACATCCATATCGGTTAAAAATACGCTAAATGTCGGCACCTCCTTAGAGGTCAGACATGGTTTTGAAAAGGTGTCTGGCATTCCAAAAACCAGAAATCTTAGCTATGTCTGCACAGTGTAACTGAGTAAATTGCTTTCTCTCTATTGCTAAACTAATGTCTGACCTAGCTAAGCAAATCTTCAATCTTCTGCATTAGATGTCTGATGTTTTCAGCGAGCCTTCATTGGAGACTACTGCTATGGTTCGTACCTGCATGTATCATGTACCACGAAAAACTATCATAATCTCAAAAATAAATTTTGCTACTTGCCTAAAATATCAATTCATTATAGTGCAAATATTTTTCAAGATCAGTTAGCGTTTACTTTTTGTAAAGCTTAATTAAAAGATCATTTTAATACCATTTAAAAACATTGCATTGAAAGTCACCATCATCAATACACCGGAATATTGCATTTAGTTAGTAATTCTTTTAAAGAATCAAGCTCTTTAGTATAATCATCTCCATAAAAGACTAAATCCCTACTTTTACCATTTTTTAATTTCAAAGTATATCGTTTACCCCCTACAATATTTCTAGTTTTGAATTTATGGATAAGATGTATAGGAATAGTGCTATCAGTAGTTCTTTTTAACTGAAACCAGATTAAAGCAATTAAACAGATGCTTCCAATTATTATGTAAATTTGAGAAATTAATTCGTTGAGGTTAAAATTAGATTTAGTTAAAATCAATATTGCCACCACAACTTTTATTATTAATAATAGATTTCCTAAAAATATATTTCTCCCATAATTATCATTAATTATTAAAGTATCTTGAGAATCGTTTAATCCAAACTTATTTTTCATTTAAGATTACTTCTAACTGTTTAATACTCTCAAAATCATCTCCAAAATGGATTTTCCTCTTTTTGCCATTCTTTAATAATAGCTCATAATTAATTTTATTGAAGGAACTATAGCTTTTAATTCCTTTTATTTCCTCAACAGAATATATATTACCAGAAGAAATGTAAAAATTATTATATACTAGACCCGCTATGGCCATGACACCCAGTGCAACAAAAAAATAATCAATAACAGTCATATTGACAAGGCTCGCATCAACAGAATGTAATACCCCGACTACCAAGTTACATCCCCACATTAAGTTAATCAACTGCCTTTGTTGAGACGCAGCATCATCAATTAAGACACTATTAGCTTCAGGAATGAACTTTATTTTCATTTCACTAAAACATTAAAATGGGAGCATATTTCAAAATTTCATTATCTACAACCCCTGATTTTTAGCAATCAGCTCCGCTAAATCAAAAACCTTTACATTGTGCTCTCTTTCTTTATTTTTCACGCCATCGCTCATCATGGTCATGCAAAAGGGGCAACCCGCTGCAATTACTTCCGCTCCGGTATCCAATGCCTCTTCGGTACGCTCAATATTTACTTCCTTATCGCCTTTCTCTGCATCTTTAAACATTTGCGCACCACCGGCTCCACAACATAAGCCTTTGGTTTTGCATCTTTTCATTTCCACTAACTCAGCGTCCAAAGCTTTAATAACATCTCTTGGGGCTTCATAAACACCATTGGCACGACCTAAATAACAAGAATCGTGGAAAGTAATCTTCTTCCCTTTAAATTCACCACCACCTTGTAAGGTAATTTTACCATCGTTGATCAATTGCTGGAGAAAAGTAGAGTGGTGAATCACTTCATAGTTGCCACCTAATTCCGGGTACTCATTTTTCAAAGTATTAAAGCAATGAGGACAAGCTGTTACAATTTTCTGTACCTCATATCCATTCAATACCTGAATGTTGGACATGGCCTGCATTTGAAACAAAAACTCATTCCCTGCTCTTCTTGCCGGATCACCGGTACAGCTTTCTTCAGGCCCTAATACTGCAAAATTAATTCCTACCTTATTTAAAATTTTAGTAAACGCAATGGTTACTGCTTTGTACCTGTCGTCAAAAGAACCGGCACAGCCCACCCAAAATAGTACCTCCGGAGATTCTCCTTTGCTACTCATTTCTTGCATAGTGGGTACTTTATATGTTATATCACTCATCTTTTCTGTATTTAAATGTTTCTAAACTTTAAGCTTATTTTTCTTCTGTTAATTTCTTCGACCAGTTAAACCTATCCGAAGGTGGGAATTTCCATGGTGCCATACTGGTTTCAATATTTTGGAACATGCTATTCCAAGATTGCGGAGAGCTTGATTCTTCCATAGCTTTATACCTTCTCCCTTCTAAAATAATATCCAAAGGATTGATATTGATAGGGCAAGCCTCTACGCAAGCATTGCAACTAGTACAAGCATTGATTTCTTCATCAGAAATATAATCTGCGCTAAATAATGGGCTACCTTCGTCTGCTGTTTTTCCTGCTTTTAAATTCTCTCCAATTTCGGTGATTCTATCACGCGTATCCATCATTATTTTTCGTGGAGATAACTTTTTACCTGTAATATTAGCAGGGCATTCAGCGGTACATCTTCCACACTCTGTGCAGGCATAAGCACCCATTAAGCTCACCCAGGTTAAATCATTTGCATCTTTAGCGCCTAATCTGGCTACTTCAGCAGGTGGTTCGCCATTAGTGGCTCCTGTATCAATGCCTAACATAGATTTTACCTCTGTAGTTACATCATCCATATTTACCATTTTACCCTTTTCTTCCAACCTGGCATAGTAAGTATTAGGGAAAGCCATAAAAATATGAAGGTGTTTGGAATAAGTAACGTACACTGCGAAGCCTAAAATACCAATAATGTGAAACCACCAGGCCACGCGTTCGGTAATAATCAATGAATCTACGCTCATTCCATCGAAAATAGGGATAAGAAAACTACTGAAAAAGAAAGTTCCGGTCTCTATATAGTGATCGTCTTTACCTTGTATTAACATATCGGTTGCATTCATTGTAAGAATAGCAAACATTAAGACTATCTCTATTATCAAAATTAAGTTAGCATCTAATTTAGGCCAGCCACTTAAGGTTTTAAACCTCTTAATATTCATCACATTTCTTCTGATCAGGAAGGCTACGCAAGAAACCAGAACAGCCACTGCCAAAAATTCAAAAATATTAATCAAAACGGTATAGAAAGAACCTAAAGCAGGAGCAAAAATCCGGTGTGTTCCTGCAATACCATCAATAATAAATTCCAGCACTTCCAAATTGATCACCAAAAATCCTACGTAAATTAATAAGTGAAGAAATGCAGGGATCAATTTCTTAAACATTTTCTTCTGACCGAAGGCAATTAAGAAGGTGTTTTTCCATCTTTCACCTTTTTGATCCGATCTCTCGATGTCTTTTCCTAACTGAATATTATTTTTTATAAATTTTATTCTTTTAAAAAGGAAGTACCCTGCCACCGCAAGTGTCAGAAGGAAAGCGATTTGTGAAATATATTCCATAATTTAGTTTTAAGCTTCTAAAATTTTTCTGTAATTTATTTAAATTTTTTTTTGCAGGTTGAATAATTTATCTACTTTTGCACCACTCTATCACGGTGCTGTAGCTCAGTTGGTAGAGCATCGGACTGAAAATCCGTGAGTCGGTGGTTCGAATCCACTCAGCACCACAAGCCCCGTTTATTAAAGCGGGGCTTTTTTTATGTTCAGGCATTTGCTCTTGTGTGTATTTCATTAATTATTGATTTTTCAATGGTATAATTGCTAAAGACGATTAACAAATCTCTCTTTTATCCTTAAGTTACCAAATTTTGTTCAAATTTGACTTTTTAAGTGATTTTTGTTCGTTTTTGTTAAACAAACATAAAAATAATCAATGAAGAGAAAATAGTATGCATACATACTATTTTTATTTTAATTTAAAATCAATACAGATAAGTGTATTAGTCCATATTGTTATTAATTTTACCTTTCTTAAAATAAACCAAATTGATTACACCCGAAATATTTGATGAATATTTAGAAAAAATCTTTTACAGCTATACAGGGCAGGCTGCATGGGGTGTAGTTTTGGCACTTGTACTTTTCTATTTCTACAACCTATATAAAAAGAAACACCTGAAACTTTGGGCACTCAGCTGGCTTGCTTTTTCTTTTTACCTGGTATTGTCATTAGGAACTATATATTTTGCTGAGAGCAGTCCTAATTATAATGTTTGGCAAAGTTTATTTACTTTTTCTTTTATGATTGCCGGAATCATTCATGTTTTTTGGCTTTTATATGGAACCTTCCATCTGATTGAGAAAAAATCTCTCACTGCAAAAAAAGAATATTTATTTTATGTTCTCATCATTTTTATAAGTCTTTTATCAGGGTTGTTGTTTTTAATAGACGGAGAGTCTGATGACTCTATTTACTCTATTGTAATTCCTTTTGCAGTTAAATCTTTAATTGTGGGGCTGGCGTTTGTTTTTGCCGGTATAGCCATTATGCGGAATGGAAGTAGAAGCCGTAGGGCAGTGGGGAAGAAATTACTTTGGATTTCCTTTGTTTTATATGGTTTCGAGAACCTGCATTATTTTATCTCCTGTTTAAGAATGTTGATGGATAGTAGCTATCTCATCAGAATAGATTACTCAATGGCGATTATTGATTTTCTTTTACTTTCCTTAATTGGTATTGGAATGGTTATTTGGTTGCTGGAAGATGAGCGCACCACGCTGGAGAAAACCAATCGGGAATTAGACAGCTTCCTATATAGCACCTCACACGATTTAAGAGCACCTGTAGCCTCTTTACTAGGTCTTATTAATATTGCCAAACATGATGTGAAAGAAGATGCTGGTATGAAATATATTAAGATGATGGAGGAAAGAGTTATTAAACTTGATCATATTTTTAGTGATATTCTTAACTATTCAAGAAACATTAAAACTGAAATTAAGCCTAAAATTTTCAGGTTGGGTGAAATGGTAGAAGATGTTATTTCAGATGTAAAATTTAACCAGGGAGCTGACTCCATCAGACTTGATTACGAAGAGGAACCTGCTCATATTTTAAGAACTGATTACTACCAACTAAAGGTGATTTTATCGAATTTAATATCTAATGCGGTGAAATATCATGATTCTAACAAGCCAGATCAGTTCATAGCCATCCGTTTTGAAAAGATGGATAGGAATATTCAGATTTCCGTAAAAGATAATGGCTTGGGTATAGCCAAAGAAAGCCAACACAAGGTTTTTGATATGTTCTACAGAGCTACCAGTGAAGCCGAAGGCTCCGGACTAGGTTTGTTTATTGTTAAACAAGCATTGGACAAAATTAATGCAGATATTCTATTGAAGTCAGAATTGGGCAAAGGCAGCACATTTAAAGTGATAATTATGGGAGCTGCTGTTAAGTTGAGTAATTAGGGCTTACGTTAAGTACTAACCCACCACTTGTTAAACTCTTCCTAAAATAAGATATATAGAAAAGATTGAAGTTATTACCTCAAATGCTTCAAGTTAATTACTTCTTTCTCTTTTAATATTCTCCATTTACCTCTTGGTAAATCTTTTTTGGTTAAGCCGGCAAAAACGGTTCTGTCCAATTTTTCAATTTCATAGCCCAAATGCTCAAAAATTCTCCTGACCATTCTGTTTTTACCTAACACAATTTCAATTCCTATAGTGGTTAAATCCGGGGTTAGAATGGCAATTTTTTCAACCTGAGCTAGGCCATCCTCTAATTGTAAGCCTGCTTCAATAGCTTGAAAATCTTTTTCTTCTATGGGCTTATTAAGTACTATCTGGTAGATTTTTCGGAGTTTATGGCCTGGCTGGGTTAGTTTTTTTACTAAATCACCATCATTGGTGAAGAGTAATAGCCCTGTTGTGTTTTTATCTAATCTGCCTACAGGATAAATTCGTTCTTCACAGGCTTTCCCCACTAAATCCATTACTGTTTTACGCTCTTTCGGATCCTCACTGGTGGTAAGGAAGCCTTTGGGTTTATTTAACAGTACATAAACCAGTTTTTCGCGGGTAACCGGATTGCCTTCATAATAAACAGTATCCTTGGGCATCACCTTATAGCCCATTTCAGTAACAGTTTTCTTATTCACTTTTACCTTACCGTCAGCAATTAACTGATCTGCTTCTCTTCGTGAACAAATGCCTGAGTTGGCAATGTATTTATTTAATCTAATGCCATCAGCAGGTACTTTTTCCTCTGCTCTAGCCTGATCTTCCAGTACTTTTTTCTTCTTAATTTCTTTGTAGGAAGGCTCATCTTGCTCAGCATCTCTTTTGGATTGGTGCTTAGCTTCTTGCAGCCTTTTTTCAGTCGAATATTTCTTTTTGAAGGGTTTCTTAGCCATAATTAACACAAAGGTAGAATATTCATTGGCTTTCTGCATCCTTATGATGGAAATTCATGGTGTATTAATTCAATCCTAGGAGTGGTAAAGAGAAATGAACGATTGTCAGTATTTGATTCCGCCCATTCAGGGCTTGTTTTGGATAGTTTTAAATCTAGGGCTTTGCCCTAGGTTTAAGGATTACGGCCCCTTGGGCCTTGGTTAAATTTATAACTATTAATTCATTTAATTTTGATATCTATCCAATGATTCAAATCTTAAAATCATTGTTCTATGTCTTAATTGTCCAAAATAAAAACTCAAAGCTGTCACGTTCTACGGAAGTGTCATACTGATCAGGGTGTCAACCAAAGGGAGGGTAGGCTATTTTAATTCTGCTCCACTGAAGAGAAGGGAATATTTGTCGTAGACGAATCAGGTGTGAGCTAGTTAAGGAGTGGTTAACTGTCCCCAATGGAATCTCGAACGTTTTATCGATATGGCTATGATGAGTGGGCTTAGAAACTACTAACTTGCCATCTGCACATAGCCACAGCAATTAATAATTTAAACATTTTGGCTGACTATCCAAGTACCGTCAAACTTTCCTGACTGATGAAACCCCATTCATTCAGAGCAGCTGGTGTTAGCAATTTTACTTTGCAAGTATCTGCATAAAGATTTCTACATATTTATCCTCGTGGTCACTCATTCCACCGATATGTTTTCCGTCAGTTTCCCAAAAGTCTGTATTAGTCTTGTTTGATGAGTCATATAATTTCTTACCTAATTTGTAAGGAACTTGGTCGTCTGAAATGCTGTGAATAATAACAATTGGTTTATCGATTTTTTTAATTTCATTCTCAGCGGGGAAATCATTGTTCATAAGTAACGGTACTAACCACTTGAACTTTTCTAAATTTAATATATTAGCATAAACCTTTCCCATATCTGGAAATGACGTAAAAGTACCCTCTAAAACGAGTCCTTTAATTTCATCTTCTCTTTCAGCCGAATTCATTGTCGCAAAAGAACCTCCAAGTGATTGACCCCAAATAATGATTGGAGTATTTTTTACTTCCTCTAATTCAAGAAATTTATCAAAAATACTAAGGGCGTCATTTTTTAAAGTTAAGCTATTATCGTCATTCCCTGATGATTTTGCGAACCCTCTTCTCTCATAAGCAAATATTTGGAAACCTTTATCGATTAGGGGTGCATACATGTTTTGTGAATTCATCAATGTCATTCCGTTTCCTAAGTGATGAAAAATTGTGCCTATCGGTTTTGAGATAGGCTTAAACAAAACGGCATGTATTTTAATATCCTTTTCGACAGGAATAAATAACTCATGATGATTAAAATTACTTTCAAAAAGCTTATAATTATTTCCTGTTTGGTAAATCATTTTGTCCGTTAATCTGGTAAATCGGATTAAAAGCACTCCTAATACTAGAATTACACTGATTGAAATAATTAGCCATTTAACTATTTTTAAAAATTTTCTCATGTAGGCTGTTTTTCCACTATGATGGAGTTTTTTCAATTCTGACTAACATTTTCTAAATTTTTGAAAATCAGGCTATTGATTTTCATTAATTCTTTAAAATTTATTTGCTCTCCTGTTAGCTTCCGGAGTCAATGACTTTGTTATAGAGGGAATTATTGCTAAATATTAGCCTATAAGGCATGATGAAATACAAGTCAGTTTATAGCAACAATTTCAGTTCATTTACATAAATAAAAAAAGGAAGACGATTAATCCTCGCCTTCCTTTCCTATTTGATTTTCTTCCTGACTAAAATCTTTGGGAGTGGGTAAATCTTTTAAATCATTGATACCAAAATACTCCATGAAATTCTGGCTGGTGCCATATAAAATAGGCCTGCCAATGGCATCCGCCTTCCCTTTTATTTCAACTAATTCCTTTTCCAATAATTTCTGAACAGTATAATCGCAATTCACCCCTCTAATTTGCTCCATTTCACCTTTAGTGATAGGCTGTTTGTAAGCAATAATTGAAAGTGTTTCAAGGGCGGAAGTGGAAAGTCTCTTTTTAGATTGCTGCTTAAGCATAATACCTATACTTGCCTGATAGGCCGGTTTAGTCATAAACTGAAAGCCGCCTCCTGCTTTTTCCACTTCAAAAGAATATTCATCTGATGCATATTTCTGCAAAATCTTTTCCAACGCTCCTTCTATATCCTTTAAAGGAACTTCCGCCTCAAACATTTCGGAAAGACAACGTTGAATTTCCTGTGTTTTCAAAGGAGAAGATGCGCAAAAAATTAAAGCTTCAATATGATTCAGTAAGAAATCCATTAACTATTATCTTGTGCTAATTTTGCTTCTATTGATTGCGTAGTATGTGGCACTGCTCTTAATCTTTCTTTAGGTATTAATTTACCTGTTTCAGAACATACTCCATATGTACCGTTTTTAATCCTAATTAAAGCATTTTCCAGATTTTTGATAAATTTTTGTTGTCTGGCGGCCAATTGATTCATGTTTTCTTTCTCCATGGTATCAGCACCATCTTCCAATACTTTCACATTACCTACAGTGCCATCAGTACCGGAATCTGCTGAGCGAGTAATAGTAGCCCTAATATAATTAAGCTCTTGCTTCGCCTTATCTAATTTTTGAGTAATCAATTCTTGAAATTCAACTAATTCCTCAGCGCTATATCTTGTTTTTTCTTTATCACTCATGGCTTACATATTTTTATTTGGCGCAAAAATAGAAGGTTTGTTGGTAAAGCAAAAATTATTACGGAAATAAAATCATGTATTAAAAAATAGCTAATCCTATATTATCAATTGATAATTTGCGAAATATTAAAATTATCCAAATATTATTTTTTAGGTCTGTTGGCAAAGGCCACTCCAATTATTATACAAGCTATTCCAAAATAATGACCTATATAAAGTTTTTCGCCATCTAATAAACCCCAAATTACTGCTACAATAGGAATAATATAAGTAACAAAACTGGTAAATACGGCAGATGTTAATTGCACTAATCTAAAAAACAGGATCAATGCTATGGCAGTACCTACCACGCCTAAAATGCAAACATAAAATAATGCCATTCCAGCTCCGGGCTCGGTTTGTAGTTTTACAATAAAATCACTTACACCAAATAAATACCAAGCAGCGATGGGACTAATCAAAAATAAGGAAATACTAGTGATGAGTTTTGGTTTTAAGATGTTAAACTGAAACTTTACAATATTCAAGTTTAATCCGTAGCAAAAAGTGGCCAGTATAACGAAAAATGCGTAAAAATTTAAGTTGCCTAAATCACCACCGGAACCGGCTACTATTAATAGAATAGTGCCTGCAAAACCTAAACTTATTCCAACGATGTCCCTCCTTTTTAATGCACCGTTAAAAAACATAACCCCCACTAATAATGCAAAAATAGGAGTTAATGCATTTAATACTCCTGTAATACCACTTTCCAACTTAGTTTGCGCAAAAGCGAAAAGAAAGGCAGGAGCGAAGCTTCCTAACATTCCGGAAATAAAGAGCCATTTCCATTGTCGCTTATTCAGGTTTTTTAATTTGGGTAAAGCTAAAGGCAGCAAAACTACAGCGGCTGAAACAATCCTGATAGCTCCAACCTCTCCGGCTGCAAATACCTCTAAACCTCTTTTAATAAGAATAAATGAGCTGCCCCAAATTAATGCCAGCGTGCCTAGTAAAGTCCAAACTACCCAAGGACTCACAACCGGTTTTTCGCTCATATACTGAATTCGGTTTCAGCAGAGAACACTTCATTGATTTCATCCAATGTAGCTAATACTTCTTCATATTTATCACTTTCCACTAATCTGCTTCTATAGGGTTTGAAATTGACGATACCCTTGAAATAATTAGTATAGTGTCTTCTCATTTCAAAAATTCCTTTTTTCTCACCTTTCCACTCAACCGAAAATTTTAAATGAGTTTTAGCCACATTTACTCTTTCAGTAAGGTCAGGTGGCGCCAATAATTCTCCAGTTTTTAGGTAATGTTTAATTTCATTGAAAATCCATGGGTATCCTATAGCAGCACGACCAATCATAATGCCATCCACACCATATTTCTCTTTGTATTCTTTAGCTTTTTGCGGGGAGTCAATATCTCCATTGCCAAAAATGGGAATATGAATGGCAGGGTCTTCTTTTACTTTTGCAATAAAATCCCAGTTAGCTTCGCCTTTGTACATTTGTTGACGTGTTCTACCATGGATAGAAAGGGCTTGTATCCCAACATCCTGTAATCTTTTAGCGACTTCCTGTATTTTTATAGTACTATCATCCCAGCCCAGTCGTGTTTTCACAGTTACAGGTTTATTTACCTGCTTTACTATTTCGGACGTCATAGCTTGCATTTTGGGTAAATCCAATAAAATGCCTGCTCCGGCACCCTTGCAGGCCACTTTTTTCACAGGGCAGCCATAATTAATATCTATAATTTCGGGATTAGCCTCTTCTGCAATGGCTGCGGCCTCTCGCATGGAATCTATTTTATCTCCAAAAATTTGAATACCAATGGGACGTTCGTAATCATAAATGTCCAGCTTCTGAACACTTTTTTCCGCATTACGAATTAATCCTTCGGAGGAAATAAATTCTGTAAACATTAAATCCGCTCCATTTTCCTTGCATACAGCCCGGAAAGGGGGATCGCTCACATCTTCCATGGGTGCTAAAAGCAATGGAAAGTCTCCTAATTCTATGTTTCCTATCTTTACCAATTTGTAAATCTGAATTTTGATGTAAATTTACGCTATATATGAATTCTTTCGAGTATAAAAACCCACAAATTAACCAGAAAAATCCCTGGACCTCATTATTTTTATTAATAATGCTTTTTTTGGCCGCCAACTTAGTCGCGCAACTTGTAGGGTCTGCTATTGCTGTTTTTGCTTCAGGAGCTGATTTTAAGGACTTAAACAAGCTTTTTGAACCTCCATTTACTGCGCAAAGCAAACGGTTTCTATACATTGCTCAAGGCTTGAGTCATTTTTTAGGCTTTACTGCTTTTGGTCTTTTTTTTATTAAGATTATAGACCAAGAAAATATTAGTAGTCATTTTAATGGAAAAAGTTTATCCGCTTCGGGTATATTACTAGTCATTTTTATGACTTTTTCATTTATGCTATTCAATTC
>JBBSPJ010000058.1:0-15676 GCA_038258905.1 Cytophagales bacterium | reverse complement strand
ATTGCATGAATACTCTCATGCATTTTATCAATTATTAATACTTTCATTTTATTAACCGTAGTACAAAAGATGAGCGACTGAAAAATACACCAATAACCCAAGTAAATCATTGGCTGTCGTAATAAACGGACCAGCTGCCATAGCAGGGTTAATACCTAGTTTGTCTAATACTAAAGGAGTGACAGTACCCATAAAAGATGCCAGTAAAACAACATTGAATAAAGCGATTGAAACCACAATGGCTAATCGAACCTCCTGTCCTAGAATCAAATTCAATCCAATTACTATACCTGCAATAACTATTCCATTGATAATGGCTACTAGCAAAACCTTAGCAATTCTTTTGGCAAAGGAATCGTCAAATACTGATTTATTAGCCAAACTCTGCAAGACTATAGAAGAAGACTGAATACCCACATTACCCCCAGTAGCCGTTATTAGTGGGATAAAAAATGCCATGGCCGGTACAAGTAAAATATCCTCTTCAAATACGCCAATAAATTGAGCGCCTAAAATACCTCCAAACATTCCAATAATCAACCAAGGTAATCTGGCACGGGTTTGCATCCAAACACTATCATCCTCCTCCACATCTTCAGAGATACCCGCCATCATTTGTCTTTCTTCCTCAGCCAATTCGGTAATTACATCCACAATATCATCAATGGTAATTCTACCCATTAATTTACCCTGCACATTGATCACAGGTACCGCTTCCAAATCGTATTTCCTCATTATTTCAGCTACATCCACTTCATCCATATAAGTTTCAACAGCAATCACTTCTTCTTCGTACAACTCTTTAATTTGCACATGGTCATCTGCCAGTATTATTCTTTTCAATGAGATTCTACCCAATAAGATATTTTGGTCATCCACTACGTATACCGAGTAGATTTTCTCCACATTTTCTGCCTGTCTTCTAATTTCCTCAATACATTGTTTAACAGTCCAGTTTTCATTGGCTTTGATAAGCTCTTTCGCCATCAATCCACCCGCTACGTCCTCTTCATAGCGCAATAGATCTAAAATATTCTTTGCCTTTTCTTTATTTTCTAATAAGGCAATTACCTCTTCCCTATCCTTTAGGGGTAATTCATTAATAATATCCACAGCATCATCTGAATCGAGCTCATTCAGCATGCGCGATATTTCCTTATTTTTAAAGTTTTTTAGAAACTTAGCCCTGATGTCTTCATCAAGATCATTGATTACTTCTGCACTAACATCGTCCTCCAGTACATCTAATACATATTTAGATTCATCAGTACTGAATTCCAATAAAATAGTAGAAATATCAGCTGGGTTAATCCCCTCTAATGTGTTTTTGATGAACACATCATCCAATTCTTTTATGGCTTGCTGGAGTTTTTCTAAATACTCTTTTGAAAGTTCAAATTGTTCTACTTGGTCTATTTTCTCCACCTGCTATAAAATTTGTTAGTTCTACAAAATCTGAAACGCTCAATTGTTCAGCCCTTTTATCCAAAATAGCTAATGATTTCACGTATTCAGTTAATTCAAAAGTTTTTAAAGCATTTCTCAACGTCTTTCTTCTATTATTAAAGCCTTGCTTTACTACTCTAAAGAATAACTTCTCGTCACAATCTAATGTTTCCGTATCATTCCTTTTAATCCTTAACACCCCTGAGGTTACTTTAGGTGGCGGATTAAAAACATGAGGAGGCACATCAAATAAATATTCAACATCGTAATAAGCCTGTAATAATACACTCAATATCCCATACGTTTTATTTCCCGGACCAGAGGCAATTCTTTCAGCAACTTCTTTTTGCAGCATCCCCACCACCTCAGGAATAAGATCCTTGTGCTTTAATACTTTAAAGTAAATCTGTGAAGATATATTGTAAGGGAAATTACCAATAATTGCAAATTTTCCTGGAAAGTATTGAGTAAAATCTGAATGAAGAAAATCAGCTAAAACCATTTTATCCTGTTGTTCAGGATATTTTACTTTTAAAAAAGCGACTGATTCAGTATCAACATCCATAAATACCGTATTATATTTATCCTCGGATACTATAAAATCCGTAAGCACACCGGTACCAGGACCAATTTCAATTAAATCAGTATAACCCAAATGACCGGTTAAACTTTTTACTATTTGATGGGCAATATCTTTATCTTTCAAAAAATGTTGACCCAGATGTTTTTTAGCGCGTACAGACTTCATTTTTCAAAGCAGATAAAAAAAAACTAAATTGCACAGGAATTCATTATAATATTTTCAACAATTGCCGAAAAATATAAATATCATTTTAATAATGTGAAGCAATTACTTTGAATTATTAGTTCGTTAGGTTAAAAAAATAACCTTCTAGGTTTAAAAATATCATTAACAGTTTTTATAAAATTATCTATGGAAGAAATAAATAAACCTGTAATAGCAATTACCATTGGAGATGTTAATAGCATTGCTCCTGAAGTAATTATTAAAGCTTTAGAAGATAATCGGATCATTAAAATGATGACGCCAGTAGTGTACGGCTCAGGAAAAATCTTATCTTATTACAGGAAAGCACTTAACATTAAAGATTTTAATTATTTTCAATTGAAAAAAATTGAGGAATTAAGCGATAAAAAATTAAATGTTTTGAATTTATGGGAAGAAACGATCAACATTACGATGGGGGAATCTACTGCAGAAGGAGGTAAATATGCCTTTTTAAGCATTAAACATGCTGTAGAAGATGCACTTGCCGGAAAAATTGATGCTATAGTTACTGCCCCTATCAATAAACATAATATACAATCGGAAGACTTTCAATTTGCAGGCCATACAGAATACCTTACCCAAACCGCAGGAGTGGAAGAAAGCTTGATGCTTTTGGTTGATGGTGGGTTGCGAGTAGGTGTGGTTACCGGACATATTCCTATCCATCAGGTGGCTGAAAAAGTAACTAAAGAAAAGATCAATAAAAAACTGACAATTTTAGAAAAATCTTTAAAAATGGATTTTGGTATTTCAAAACCTAAAATAGCAGTGATGGGCTTAAATCCTCATGCAGGAGATAATGGAATTATAGGATCAGAGGAGGAAGAAATGATTAAGCCGTTAATAGAGGAATGGAAAAATAAAGGTAAACTGGTATACGGTCCTTTTCCTTCCGATGGCTTTTTTGGTAATGGAGAATACAAGAAATTTGATGCAGTATTAGCCATGTATCATGACCAGGGCCTGATTCCTTTTAAAACCCTAGCCTTTAGCAGTGGAGTTAATTTTACAGCAGGTCTACCTTATGTACGTACCTCGCCAGACCACGGTACAGCCTTTAATTTAGTGGGGAAAGATCTGGCAGATGAAACTTCTATGCGACAGGCTTTGTTTCTGGCAGTAGAAATATTAAAAAACAGGAAAGAATATTCCTGAAGCATTTAGCAAAATAAAATAAATTATTTATCTTTGCGCTCTTAATTTGGTAGGGATGGAAAAGTTGACAGAATTTGATATTCAAATATACAAGCTTAGTAACAAGCTACATGAATATGAATATTCTATAAAAGATGCCTTTTTTGCCAAATTTGAGGGAGAAATTGTCGAAAGTGGCAATTTTTTAATTAAAGTAGCTCTTGATAAAAGAGAGAATTTGATAGAAGCTAACATATTTTTTAACGGACATTTAAATTTGGTATGTGATAGAAGTTTAAAAGATTTTAAACAACCCACATCTTTAGAGAAAAAAGTTCTTTTTAAATATGGAGATGAGGAAGTTGAATTAGAAGAAGATGTTTTTATTATTACAAAAAGCACTCAAACAATTAATTTAGCTCATTTTATATACGAAACAATTGCTCTTGAAGTACCTTTAAAGAAAATTCACCCAGACGAACAGGTGGAGGATGAGGATACTAATGAGTAT
The DNA here is from genome assembly GCA_038258905.1 of Cytophagales bacterium. Classification (GTDB taxonomy): domain Bacteria; phylum Bacteroidota; class Bacteroidia; order Cytophagales; family Cyclobacteriaceae; genus Marivirga. Next base: position 11,795 of record JBBSPJ010000058.1, on the reverse strand, counting down.
ATTTACATAGATGATACGCTTGATTCTGATGAAGAAGATAGTGATCTAGCTGACCCAAGATGGGAAGCTTTAAAAAATTTGAAAAACGAGAATTAAGAATTATAAATAAAAATAAAAATGGCGCATCCTAAAAGAAAAATCTCAAAAAGTAGAAGAGATAAAAGAAGAACACATAAAAAAGGAACAGCTAAATTATTAGCAATTTGCCCAACTACAGGCGAAGCTCATTTGCCACATAGAGCTCATTGGCACGAAGGTAAATTATACTACAAAGGTAATGTAGTAATGGAAAAAGAAGTTTTAGTTTAAACTTCTATAAAGATTTTATAAAAGCTTTGCTTAACGGCAAGGCTTTTTTTTTCTAAAAAACTGAATTGATTCTGTTATCCTTAAATTAAGATAATCAGAGAAAGGAAGTTTTTGTAAGCTTTGCAGTAGATTATTAAAGAATAGTATTCTGTAAAGTCTTAATTTAATTATATCATCTTAACTGAAGAGTTTTCTTCTTCTCATGCATGCATTTCTTAGCTTTTTGTCGGGCTTCATATCAATATTATATATATTAGCATTTGAGAAGCTAGAAAAGCATAATAAATTAATATGAATAAAATAACAGCTGCTATCACAGGAGTACAAGGATGGGTTCCGGACTATGTGCTTACTAATAAGGAGTTAGAAACCATGGTTGAAACCAACGATGAGTGGATTACCTCCAGAACCGGTATAAAAGAAAGACGCATTCTCAAAGGAGAAAACCAAGGCACTTCTGTTATAGGTACGGGAGCTGTTAAAGGGCTTCTGGAAAAAACAGGAACTGATGCAAAGGATATTGATTTAATAATTTGTGCCACTACAACACCTGATATGTTGTTCCCGGCAACCGCCAATGTAATATCCAAAAATGTTGGAGCTACAAATGCATTCAGCTACGATTTGCAAGCTGCCTGCTCAGGTTTTCTATTTGCATTAGCAACAGCATCGCAATTTATTGAAACAGGTAAATACAAGAAAGTTATTGTTGTAGGAGCCGATAAAATGTCGTCCATTATAGATTATACAGACAGACAAACCTGTATCATCTTTGGAGATGGTGGAGGTGCGGTATTACTTGAACCTAACACTGAAGGTTACGGTATAAAAGATTCAATTTTACATACTGATGGTTCAGGAGAGCAATTTCTGCACATGAAAGCAGGGGGTAGCCGGAAACCAGCTACGCCAGAAACCTTAATAGCAAAGGAGCATTATGTTTTTCAGGAAGGAAGCCAGGTATTTAAGTTTGCTGTAACTAATATGGCGGAAGTGGCAGCTGACATTATGCAGAAAAATAACCTAAAAGGTGAAGATATAGCGTGGTTAGTTCCACACCAAGCCAATAAGAGGATTATAGATGCAACTGCAAACAGGATGAATGTACATTCTGATAAAGTGATGCTTAACATCCATAAATATGGAAATACTACGAGTGGCACAATTCCATTATGCTTATGGGAATACGAAGACCAATTAAAAAAAGGTGATAATATAATATTAGCTGCCTTTGGCGGTGGATTTACATGGGGCTCCATTTATATAAAATGGGCTTATGATTCTAAATAATTCATTTACATTTATTTTATAATTATTAATAATGGCAACAACTGCTGACTTTAGAAACGGACTTTGTATTGAATACAACCACGATTTATTCGTAATTACCGAGTTTCAACATGTGAAACCCGGAAAAGGTCCTGCTTTTGTAAGAACTAAACTGAAAAGTTTATCTACAGGAAAAGTTTTAGATAATACATTTACGGCAGGACATAAGGTAACCACAGCCAGGATAGAAAGAAGACCTCAACAATTCTTATATAAAGATGATTTAGGGTTGCACTTCATGGATAGTAATACATTTGAGCAGATATCAATCCCTGAGGAAATGATAGATAATGTAGACCTTTTCAAAGAAGGGCAAGAAGTAGAAATACTTTTTCATGCGGAAACTGAAAAGGCCTTAAGTTGTGAGCTTCCACCTTTTGTGGAAATGAAGGTGACTTATACTGAGCCCGGAATAAAAGGAGATACGGCTACTAATGCCACCAAACCAGCTACTGTAGAAACAGGCGCTGAAATAAAAGTACCCCTTTTTATAGAGCAAGATGAATTAATTAAAGTAGATACCAGAACTCGTTCTTATGCAGAACGTGTAAAGAAATAATATAACATTCATATCCTTGATGATAAATCAATGATACTATAAACCAATTATATAACTAAACCTATGGCAATGAAAGCAAAAGAAATTCAAGACTTAATCGATTTTATTTCTAAATCCGGATTGGATGAGGTAAACATAGAGACTGAAGAATTCAAAATAAAAGTAAAAAAGAATTCTGAGGTAAAAACACAAATGGTACAAGCAGCAGCTCCTGCCCCTCAGCCTGTAGCGGCACAGGCTCCTGCTCCTGCAAATACTCCACCTGCACCCGAAAAACCAAAAGATACTGGATCAGCTGAAGAAGGCAACTACTTAACAATCAAATCACCAATGATTGGTACTTTCTACAGAACGCCAAATCCAGAATCTCCTAATTTTGTGAATGTAGGTGATTCTGTAAAAGCTGGCGACACAGTTTGTATTGTAGAGGCTATGAAATTATTTAACGAAATCGAATCTGATGTAACAGGCAAAATTGTTAAGATTTTAGTAGATAATGCTAGTCCTGTAGAGTATGATCAACCTTTATTTTTAGTGGATCCTTCATGATAATGAAGTTTCAATCCCAACTGATTTAAACGTTTTCACTTAAAAATAATAGCTGTGTTTAAGAAAATATTAATTGCTAACAGAGGAGAAATTGCCCTGAGGGTTATTAGAACCTGTAAAGAAATGGGCATAAAAACTGTTGCTGTTTACTCAACAGCAGATAAAGACAGTTTACATGTACGCTTTGCCGATGAAGCGGTTTGTATAGGTCCGCCACAAAGTAAGTTTTCATACCTCAATATTCCCAATATTATTTCTGCTGCTGAAATCACCAATGCAGATGCCATCCATCCAGGATATGGCTTTTTATCAGAAAATGCTGAATTTTCTAAAATTTGTGGTGAATATGGTATTAAGTTTATAGGTGCCGATCCGGAAATGATTAACCAAATGGGGGATAAAGCCACTGCAAAAGCTACTATGCAAAAAGCAGGTGTGCCTACCATTCCAGGATCTGAAGGTTTATTAGACTCTATAGAGCAAGGCTTAGTGATAGCCAAGGAAATGGGTTACCCCGTGATACTGAAAGCTACTGCAGGTGGTGGTGGTAAAGGTATGCGGATTGTAAAAGAAGATAGTGGTTTTAAGAAAGCCTGGGACGATGCTAAACAAGAAGCTTCAGCCTCTTTTGGCAACGATGGTTTATACCTTGAGAAGTACATTGAAGAGCCACGTCATATTGAAATCCAGATTATTGGCGATAAAAATGGTAGAGCTTGTCATTTATCTGAAAGAGACTGTTCGATTCAAAGAAGGCATCAAAAATTAGTGGAGGAAACCCCCTCTCCTATTATTACTGATGAATTAAGAGATAAAATGGGTAAAGCGGCCATTGCCGGAGCGGAAGCCATTGGATATGAGGGTGCTGGAACCATTGAATTTTTGGTGGATAAGCATAAAAACTTCTATTTTATGGAAATGAATACCCGTATTCAGGTGGAACACCCTATTACGGAAGAAGTAACTGACTTTGATTTAATCAAAGAACAAATTAAAGTAGCTGCCGGAGAGACCATCTCAGGAAAAAATTACTTTCCACATTTATTTGCAATGGAATGCCGTATTAACGCAGAAGATCCTCGTAACGGGTTCCGACCAAGTCCGGGTAAAATTACGAACTTGAATTTACCGGGTGGCCATGGCGTAAGAGTGGATAGCCATGTATATGCAGGTTATACCATTCCTCCGTATTACGATTCCATGATTGCCAAGTTAATTGTTTCCGGGCAATCGAGAGAAGAAGTATTGGTAAGGATGAAGAGAGCCTTAGAAGAATTCGTGATAGAGGGAATTAAAACTACTATTCCATTCCATATTAAGTTAATGGAAGATGAGAAATTCAAATCTGGAAACTTTACAACTAAGTTTTTAGAAGATTTCGATTTTTCCAGCCTATAATTGATTTATATTTTAATTTGAAACCGTCTTTGCAATTTGTGTGAAGACGGTTTTTTTGTGCTTGGGATTTCGATTACAATCACTGATTGTTCTTAGATTTTGATTTTAAATCCCTCAGAATCAAGTATGCTATTCTACTTCAACATTAAAATCAAATCCTTTCGTAAACAGTAGCAATTAATATAATAATTTCCTAGTTTTATACAAAAAGCTACAAAAATGGATTTATCTATCAACTCACCAGAGGCTACGCTGAAAAAATCCCATTCCAAGGCTATTGCCGGCAATCTTGGTATTCCACTCTTTATTTATGCCACAGCCATCGCTTCCCTAAGTATAATTATAGGGTTAATTTGGGATATTTCCTGGCATACCAGTGTTGGAAGGGATGGTTTACTCTCTCCTCCCCACCTATTTATTTACCTTGGTGCTGTTATCTCCGGTTTTTTTTCAGGATATCAGGTACTAAAGACTAGTTTTTGGGGTAGTCGGGAAGAAAAGGATAAATCTGTAAAATTCTGGGGAGTATTCTATGGCTCACTAGGTGGTTTATTTTGCATCTGGGGTTGTTTTGCTATGCTTACCTCTGCTCCTTTTGACGATTGGTGGCATAATACTTACGGATTAGATGTTACAATCCTATCACCCCCTCATACAGTTTTGGCTTTAGGTATGTTTATGGTGCAATTTGGCGCCATGATAAGTGTTTTAGCCCTTCAAAACCAGGAGGCACCCTCACACCTTACAGAAAAACAGAAAAAACTGCGAAATATAATACTGAGAGGTATTTTCATTTTTACAGCAGGCATATTTCTTGCCATGCTATTTACCATTAGCTCTGAATATCAGGGACGTCATGATATGCACAGTGTAAGTTTTTATATTGTAGGCGCTATCATTTACCCTTTGTTTTTAAGCACCGTAGCATGTGCCTCCAAATTGAAATGGGCAGCCACCTACACCGCTGGAGTTTACATGCTCATATTGATGTTAATGGTTTGGATATTGCCATTATTCCCGGCAGAGCCTTTATTGGGACCTATCAGAAACTTTATCACCCATTACAATGCTTTTGAATTTCCACTACTGATGGTTATACCTGCTTTAGCTATAGATTTTATAATGCAGCGAAAAGGCCATATCAATAATTGGTTATTAGCCTTGATTATAGGCCCGTTATTTTTGGCTATTCATATTGCAGTGCAATGGCCTATGGGTAATTTCTTAATGACTCCTCTAGCTCAAACCTGGGTATTTGGACAGGAAAGTTGGTATTTTGGTGCTGATCCGGATTGGCAATACCGCTTTGCTTTTGCCGATTGGATGGAAAGCTCAGGCTGGGAACTTGTAAAAGGACTTTTAATTGCAGCTGTTATTGCAATTTTATCGACAAGGTTGGGATTAAAATGGGGTACTTGGATGAAAAACATAAAAAGGTAAGCGATCATGAAAAAATTAATAACCACCATTTTTACAATTACCCTTTTATTAATTGTTAACCCGGTCAATTCACATGTAGGTAGTCCGGGTGTTATTTTCGAAGGCGAGGCTGGAAAATATAAGATAATGGTGAATGTAAATCCACCCGATGTAATTCCCGGCACAGCCAATGTGCAAATTTATACTACATCAGAAGGAATAGAAAAAATATTACTGCGACCTATTTATTGGTATACAGGAGATAAAGGTTCTCCCAGAGCCGAGGAAGCCTTATTATTAAAAGATACTCCCGGTCAATATCAAGGTGAAGTTTGGATGATGGAAAATGGTGCGGCCAGCATAGAGGTGAAAATAATCGGGGAAAACGGTGAAGGAACCGTGCTGGTTCCGATAATGGCAGTATCTACTGCACAAAAAGAAATGGAACCTACATTAGGCTGGATCCTTGCTGGCCTGGGTATCTTTTTGGTGATTTTGATGATTACTATCATTGGCAATAGCGTGAGTGATGCCACTGTAGCTCCAGGAGAAGTAAAGGCTAACCTGAAACGGAAAAAGAGAATTGGAATGGCCGTAGCTACTGTAATTCTTGCCCTCATTTTATATGGTGGAATGAACTGGTGGAACCTTTGGGCCGAAAGGTACCAGCGTTTTATGTTCAAACCATTTCAGGCAAATTCCAGTATTAAAGATACTGAGTCTGGCAAAAAAATGATATTTCAGATTGATTCATCCTATTTAAAAACCAGACCTAATTCGCTTTCATTTAAATATATGATCCCAGATCATGGGAAGCTTATTCACATGTTTTTGATTAGAGAAGGGAGCCTTGATGCCTTTGCACATGTGCACCCCACCCGTGTAGATTCTTTAACTTTTGAATTAAACCTCCCGCCTCTCCCTAATGGGAAATATTTTGTTTTCGCAGATATTGTCCGTGGACAAGGGTTTCATGAAACAATTGCTGATACCCTGGAGATTACAGAACAGGAAGTGAAATTTCAATTAGCCTCTAATAAAGAAATACCTACCTGGCAACCCAGTGATACGGATGATACCTACATTATTAGTAACCCAGTTTTACCGGAACAGACTATGTTGGCTACCAGTAATATTGTTACTTGTGGTAAACCGGGTATTAAAACACCTCTACCTGATGGATCTAGCGCTATTTGGGAAAATGATGGGGAAAGTTTGCAAGCAAATCGGCTTTATCCTATGACTTTCAGCATTTTCGATCCTGATGGAGAACCTGCAGAGTTGGAGCCTTACATGGGCATGATGGGGCATGCGGTGGTTATGAAGCACGATGGAAGTGTATATATACATCTTCACCCAGTGGGAAATTATTCTTCTGCCACCCAAGACCTTATTCAAAGAAGAATTTCTGGAGATGAAGGAATGCCAAGGAAGTTTCCTCCGGCCGAGCAATTTAAAGATAGTGTGGATCAAGTGATTGCAGGCATTCAGGCAATGAGCGAAAAAGACCGTAATGATTACCTGATGGAGTTAATGGGGCATAATAGGGAAACTATTCAAGGCGAAGGAGAACATGAAGGACATTCTGTTGTCACCTTTCCTTATGCATTTCCTGAACCAGGTAATTACAGGATCTGGATTCAAATGAAACGTAATGGCAAAGTACTTAACACTGCTTTTGATGCTGTTGTAACGGAATAGCTATTAGATTAATATTATTGTTAGGTCAATGTGCGTGTCTCATCATAGCATATAAACTGATGTACCCCTTGATGATTTAGGTTTAAAAACTGATTTTCAACATAATCTACTCCTATCTTTCATCTTTATGGTGCATATAAAGTCGAATAAAAAGTTCCTGTCTTAAAAATCTTATTTTGATTAGCTATATTGCAGCATATGCTTAAATCAGTTATCATAGGACTTATTATTCTGCTTATTTTCAGTGGATCCGAGGCAAAGGCGCAAAAAATTGCTTCGGATGAAGATCCAATTAAGGAGCAGCCGGATGAAAAGGCTATTCGTGATAAATTTGTCGGATTGGGCATAGGCATGGCATTTCCAAAAACTGATTTAGCTCTCCGATATCAAAAGCCAGGCACCAATTTCTCTGCAGTATTCCAATTTAATAAAGACAAAAGGTTTAATATATCTTTTTGGCTAAACGTAGGAGAAGTGCAATCAGAAGACAGAGCTGTTGCATTTTTAGACCAAAGTGAATTTCAAATCAATAGCTTTGCCAGCACTCGCTACCAAAGCGTGCACGTTGAACCTTCCTTCCATATTTTCAAAAGAGAAAACTGGGGGGTTTTTATATCTCAGGGCTTTGGCTTCTTTAGGTTTGAAGTGTACGATCAGGATAATAATAATTTGGCGGATATGCCTAACTCTCGTGCCCCTGGTGAGTCTGCTCCAAATCTTACAGTTATTCTTCCTACCAGCCTAGGCGGATTTTATTTTTTGGAAAATGATTTTGGTTTTCATTTCAAAATAGGTTTTATGAATACACTCACAGATTATTTAGATAATATTTCCACTTTCGGTAACCCGGATAACAATGATAATATTGCCAATCTTCAGCTATCATTGCTAAAAAGATTTTGAGATAGCCGGTGCTGATCTTGGAGCGCACTTAGGTCAGACGATTAGTCAGACCAGAGCTCCAGTATTTGTGCATTAATTAATAAAAGGTCTTACCTACCATACTGCTTAAATGATGGTTTTTAACGAGATGATGGATGTCGGCACGTTGAAAACGTCAGACAACTTTGAATAGCATACTGTCAGCTTGAAACTTTAAGCCAGCCATTATAAGCCACGAAGCAAGTCTGACCACTTTGAGGTGATGGATGACTTGACTACTTTCTTGGTTGGGAAACTTCAATGCTAAAACCGGTCTGACCTACACGGTAATGACCTAAGACCCTGAATAGGTCAGACGACAGTCAGACCGGAATTCGCTTTTATGGTGATGATGGATGTCGGAACGTTGAAAACGTCAGACATCTTTTTTTTCCAAGCTGTTAACCTAAAACTTCAGGCCAACTATTAAGCCATGAAACAATTCTGACCTCATTGAGGTGCCGACTTGGATCCTACTTTAGTTAGCAAAAATGTATGCAAAAGATCAAAAGATAATTACTTTCGCAAATCACTCAAAACAAATCACCTCCCCCATACAGATGGATTTTCCCTCCATGATTTTAAGGTGCTTTGCTCTTCCGGCTGAATTTCATTTTTAACCAAGGCTTCCTCCAACAAATATTGATAATTACTAAGACACGTTAAGGAAATATTAGCTTCTTCAAAGTTCTTTTCGGCTACATCAAAACCATAAGTAAAAATGGCTACCATACCCAAAACATAACCACCAGCTTCTCTGATATCCTTCGCAGCTTTAATAGAGCTTCCACCAGTAGAAACTAAATCCTCCACCAAAACTACTTGCTGGCCTTTTTCTAATTTACCTTCAATCATATTTTCCATACCATGCCCTTTTGCCTTGGAACGCACATATAAGAAAGGTAAATCTAATAAGTCGGCCACTAATGCTCCTTGTGGTATACCTGCAGTGGCGACACCTGCAATTGCCTCTACCTTGGGGTAAGCTTCTAAAATGACTTCTTTTAAATGCTTTTTGATAATGGTACGCACTTCCGGAAAGGATAATGACAATCGATTATCACAATAAATAGGCGATTTCCAACCTGATGCCCAGGTAAATGGCTTTTGTGGTTGAATTTTAATGGCTCCAATGCGTAATAATTCAGCGGCAACCTGTTGTGCAATCTTAGCTTTTGCTATTTCAATCATTGTAAATGTAGAGTGGTGTATAACTTTTACAAAACTAATTGAATTATTGGTTTTTGCAGAGTGAAGAGATCAGGAGTTTTTAAATCTCTATATCAAATCTTATTATTTTCTCACTCGTTGCTAATAATAAATCAAAATTATTGAATCAATGGAAAATTACGATATAGCTTTAACTGATGTTAAATCAAGAGATGAAATCAAAGGATATTGGACAAATGAAGATTATAAGCAACTTTTAGAGATGTTTGATTTCCCTGATGCTCATACCGTGAAAGAGGAAAATTTAAGAGAATATTTATATATGGCCATATCCGATGTAGAGCCTGCCGAAGCCGCTGCAATAGTTTTGACCTATAAATTGAGCGATGAACTAAATGAGGGTCAGATCGAGCAAATATCTAATGATATGTTAATCGATAGAATCTCGGAAGAATACCCGGAAATTAATTTGCATGCGCCCTTATTCCACATCAATCAGTTACTGTTTAAAGCGTATAATGGCACCTTTTTAAATACTTTAGCTACAGAAATACGTTGTAAAATCACTTCTGATGGTAATAAAATAGATTTTAGCAATAAACAACTCATTTTACAGCTATTGACGGAAAACCTAAAAGAATCTAATGTGATAAAAAGGCTTTTTAGCGATTCCCTTGAAGCGGATAAAACATTTGATGAGGCAGAACATATTCTATGGGAAATTGAAGACTTAGGTGATAGCGAAATAAAGGTGATCACCTCAGAATATTGGATTAACCCTGCGGATATAATGCAAACTGAATATAGCGTTAAAATGGAATTGCAGGAAGGTTAAGTTTGAGAAATATTTATATCTTTATATTACCAATTGTTAAGTCACTTGAAGAGTACAGAGCATATTTATCAATCTTTAATTAATGGTTAAAAAAGTATATATTGATACCTCTGTTGTTGGAGGATATTTTGATTACGAATTTGAATTCTGGACTAAGCTTTTCTTTGAATCTGTAAGGAAGAATGAATTTCAACTTGTTATTTCCGAACTCTTGATTGAAGAACTTAAGTACGCTCCTAGGGAAATTCGTGCATTTTTGGATGATTTCCCAGAACATCATAAAATTTATATAGAACTTACTAATGAAGTAGAAGACCTCGCAAAGCTTTATATAAATAATGGAATAGTTGGAGTTAAAAGCTTGGTAGATTGCCGTCATATCGCCAGTGCTACAATAAATGAGATAGAAATTCTGACAAGTTGGAACTTTAAAAATATTGTAAACCTTAATAAAATACAACTATATAACGGAATCAACATTCAGAATGGTTACAGATCTGTCGAGATTAGAACACCAAGAGAAATAGTAAATTATGAGGACTAACACAAAAACTGAAAAGAAATTCGATGCAGTTAAAATGATGCGTGATATTCGTGATAAAATTGACATAGAGACCAAAGGGATGTCTTTTGAAGAATTAAAACAATATTATTTAAAAAGTGCAGAAGAAAATAGAAAACGAGATAAAAAGTAATATTGTCTGTTTAAAAAATGATATTAAACATAAATTCCTATCTAATAGTCTTAATGGGTTTGATACTTTTATTTGGAAAAGCATTTAAAAATACAAACTAGAGCATGTCGTTTAACTATCGTATCTTCATATAAAAGCATCTCCTATCTCTCTACATAATATTCTTATATAGTCTACAGATGATTTGGTAAGTAAGAAAGATTGAAACCACCATAAAAAGTTAAATACCATCTTAACCTTAATCGAATAAATAACTTTAATTTTCACTCCCAAGTTTGAGTAATGTTAATTATTCTTTTAATTGCATTAAGATTGACTAAGGATTTATGAAAATATTTATTAATGATGTGCCTGTTTACATTGTTCCAATGGAAAATAAGCTGGACAGAGAGCATTATGATATGATAATTGATGCCACCAAAGAGGAGGTGAACTTTGATGACTTAATTGATGATGTGCTCATCAGAAAGGCTCCATCTTCTTTGATTCACGATTTCTATAAATTCTTAAAAAATGATGAAAATAAAAAGTTAGATTCTCTTACTTACAAGGTTTACGACTATGATAAGGTGGTAAAAGACTTTAAAAAAGAATTTAAAATAGTAAAAGCTGCCGGAGGCATTGTAGTGAAAGCTAATAAAATTCTTTTTATCTACCGATTGAAAAAATGGGACTTACCAAAAGGCAAGTTAGAGAAAAAAGAAAAAGTGGAAGTTGCCGCTGTGCGCGAAGTGGAAGAAGAATGCAATATTCAAGTAGCTTTAGGTGATAAAATATGCAAAACCTGGCATACCTATACTCGAAATGGCAAGAACCACCTAAAAAAAACCACCTGGTACCAAATGGAAGCTCTCGATGACTCTAAAATGAAACCTCAGAAAGAAGAAGGTATTGAGAAAGTGATATGGGT
>JBBSPJ010000057.1:0-15707 GCA_038258905.1 Cytophagales bacterium | reverse complement strand
TTAGAAAACCTATACCAATTCATCATCACTACACTATGTGGTAGAGTTAGCACTGATAGGAAAATAATAGTGAGAAAAAAGGGTGAAATGCTAAATTGGAAATAAGAAAAACCCGCTATTATTAAAAGGGCACCCACAATACTAATAACAGAATAGGGCAATAATAATTTAATAAACCCTTTTATTCCTTTAACGCTTCCAATTTTTTTCATGTAAACATATTCTTCATCCAGCACTTTTAATGAGTGCCAAATGGCGAAATAAATTGAAAAGGCCAGTAAAGGAGGCAATGCATAAAAGGCTAGGTGGAGTAATAGAAAAACTCCCATTTCTGTCCAGAATCGGCTACTATCAGTTCTTAATTTCAATAGGCATACTGCCATTAATATAACTGAAAGAACAGTACTCACTATAAAAAACACAAATAACCTATCCAGTGTAATGAAAGCATTAGTTGCACTAAAGTGGGATGTTTCATTAAAGAAATTAATGAGTACGTCATAATGATGATAAAATAAACCACTTATAATCGATGCTCCCCAAAGCAGATATAAGGAGATTTTCAGAATATTTTTTTCTTTGAGTTTGATAAAACTAAACTGTGATTGCCCAAAATGGTAAAAAGAGATCAGGAAGAAAATAAATAGACTAAAATAAGGCATTAATATCCATAAAACGACATAAATCGCAATTAGGCCTAAATAGAAAACGTAGAAATTGATATTGGAAAAGCCTTTCTCTTTTTGTCCCTTATATAATAATAAGTGATCAATTGCTCCATGAGGGATGCCTAAAACAAAGATCAAAGCTAAAGTCAGTTGCAATTGCACATTAAAATGCAAGTTATCTAACCAGGGATAGATGGTGATTAGTATAAAGGTTATAGCAATATGTAAAAAATTGTTTTTTAGCATTAAACTATAAAACTTTAAAGTCAATTTTTTGTTTAACCGATTTTATGATAATCATAACTAATAAAATTTTAATAGCTGTTTTTATACGATTTTAATAGAAAATTACATTTAGGATATCTTAAATAAATAATTTATCAAAAATGCTCTAAACATTGTCATTTCTCTAACAGGTACTATCAAAAGATCTTTCTTTTCTTTTTGCTTCTATATAACTAGCTCTGTTGGTTAGTTGCAATGCTGCCTGCTTTTTAACTCACCCCTGATTTTTCTTCGAAAAACCTTCCCCTCTCTGCCGAGCATAGAGGGGAGGGGTTCTCGTGTAAATCAATATTTCTTCTTAAATTCAAATTTGTGTGTAATTTTAAAATTTTGAAGAATAGTCCATGATTTTCCCTTCTCTTCAGAAAAAGAGAAGGGTGGCGCACCGGAGGTGGGTCGGGATGAGTTAAAAATGCTGAATTGGCATTTGCACTCAAGCTTCATGTTATCTCATTTGAGGTTAAGTTGTCAGCCAGAGGCTGACCAGCCTTTGGCTGGCAAGACTGCGATGACTTGACCCAAAAGATACTATAATCAAATCCAAATAAAATTATTCAAGGCTGTATTCATTTCTTTATTCAACCGAAACAATAAGATGAGCTTTTCTCAAAAAAACAATCTTATCACCTGCTTCTTTCCCAAAAATTGATTGAGCCAAGGGGGATGCCGGAGAAATAGCTAAAAATTCACCTGACCTTGATTTTACCTTACCCAATGAGATAGAAATAAAATATTCTTCTTTTTCTGTCTGCACTATACTTCCCAGTCCTATTTTGGAATTTTTATTTTCTGAATTAATTAATGAAAGCGCTTGCTCTTGCTTTTCAATTTCCTGGAGCCGGGCATAAATCTTATTTTTTTCCTGACTGATCATCTCTCTGGAAGTTTCATATTTATCCCCTGCAGAGCTTTTGGTTTCCATGTTAAAGGAGGCCTGTACCTTCTCTAATTCCTGTTCCAGCTCAGCTTTTCTTTCATTCAAAATTTTATAGCAACTGTTGAGATATTCTTTTTTAGGATGAATCATAGAGGCAATTTATAAGAAAAGCATGAGTAAAAGTAAACAACAAAATGTAAAGAATAAGTAAAAAGCATACATTAGCTTCCAATCTGCGATAATTTCATTAATTTTGCCTTCCGATAAGAATATTTATGAAGAAGATAGCAATAATTGGATTAGGTTATGTGGGCTTACCCCTTGCCGTTGAATTTGGTAAGAAAAGAGCAGTTATCGGCTTTGATATTAACCAAAAACGTATAAAAGAGCTTTCAGACGGATATGATCGTACACTAGAGGTGGATACTCCTGAGCTAAAAGAAGCAAGTAAATTAAGCTTTAGCGCCAATGCCGATGACTTAAAAGCTGCTGATATATACATAGTTACAGTACCCACTCCGGTAAATGAATACAAACAACCTGATTTAACACCTTTGAAAATGGCTTCTGCCACTGTAGGCAAAACTTTAAAAAAAGGAGATATTGTTATTTATGAATCTACAGTTTATCCAGGTTGTACTGAGGAGGATTGTGTGCCTATTTTGGAAAAAGAAAGTGGCTTAAAATATAATGTCGATTTTTTCTGTGGATATTCCCCTGAAAGAATTAATCCGGGTGATAAACAACATCGTTTACCCACTATTAAAAAAGTAACCGCAGGTAGTACTGATGAAATAGCTGAGGAAGTAGATCAGCTATATAAAACTATTATAACAGCAGGCACTCATAAAGCAGCTACTATTAAAGTGGCTGAAGCGGCTAAAGTAATTGAAAACTCCCAGCGTGATTTAAACATTGCCTTCGTAAATGAGCTGGCCTTGATCTTCGACCGCATGGGTATCGATACTGCCGATGTGTTGGAAGCCGCAGGCACTAAATGGAACTTTCTTCCCTTTAAGCCGGGTTTAGTGGGCGGTCATTGCATAGGTGTAGATCCTTATTACCTTACCTACAAGGCTGAATCTTTAGGTTATCATCCGCAGGTGATATTAGCCGGCAGAAGAATTAATGACAATATGGGTGCTTATGTTGCCAGTTCAGTGGTCAAACTAATGGCGCAAAAAGGCTCTGTTATTAAAGGCAGCAAGGTTTTGGTTTTGGGTATTACCTTTAAAGAAAATTGCCCTGACATCCGCAACAGCAAAGTGATAGATGTCATTCATGAGCTGGAATCATACGGTATTGATGTAGATACTTATGACCCTCAGGCGGACAAGGAAGAAGTGAAGCATGAGTATAATGTGGATTTGGTGAAAGAACCTGCCTCTAGTTATCATGCCGTTGTATTGGCAGTGTCTCATGAGGAGTTTAAAGATTTTAATTTAAACAAGCACCTGAGCAGCAGTGGGGTGGTATACGATATTAAAGGATTTTTTGAAAAGGAATTGGTGGATAAGAGATTGTAGATGAAAGCTATATTAATAACGGGCGGAGCAGAATTTAATAGATCAATAAATGACCATATTAGAAACAAAACTAAAAGATTGTTACATCATTGAACCAAATGTATTTGAAGATGATAGAGGTTCCTTTTATGAAAGCTTTAATAAAAAAGAATTTCAGCTAGAAACCGGTCTTGAAATCAATTTTGTGCAGGACAATCAATCAAAATCTTCTTATGGCGTATTGAGAGGTCTTCATTTTCAAAAAGGAGATGCAGCACAAGCTAAATTGGTTCGGGTTTTAAGTGGGAGTGTATTAGATGTAGCTGTCGATTTAAGAAGGGATAGCACGACCTTTAAAAAGAATTTTTCAATAGAACTTACTGCTGAAAACAAAAAACAATTATTTGTCCCGAGAGGATTCGCTCACGGCTTTGTTGTTTTAAGCGAGGAAGCTGAGTTCTTTTATAAGTGCGATAATTATTATAATAAGGAGGCTGAGGGTGGAATTATCTATAATGATGAGAATTTAAAGATAGATTGGAAGGTCCCTGAAAATGAACTCATTATTTCAAATAAAGATAGAGTTCTTGACTATTTAGTTTCGGTATGATAGAATGTAAAATTAAGTTATCTTGATAAAATTCATTAAGGATAAATGGAAGTCCGGTGAGACTAAAAGTATTTTAACTCTCATTGGAGGAACTTCATTTGCTCAAGCTATACCATTATTATCTTCCTTAGTCTTAACAAGAATATATAGTCCGGAACATTTTGGTGATTATGCTTTATTTTTAAGTATTGTGGCACCTTTAGGAATACTTTCTACATTTAGATTTGAATATTCAATTCCAGCAAGTAAAAGTAGTATTAATGCTATGCATTATGCACTATTAGCGTCCATAATTTGTGTTTTATTATGCTTAGTTCTCTTATTCATATCTTTCGTAATAATTTTCCATTTACCCTTTGAGAGTTATTTAGTTATAATTGCAGTATTTTTTACGGGAATCTTTCAGATACAGTCTTTGATTTTAATTCGTAATAAAAAGTTTAAAAATCTGACATACTCTAGAATTATCCAGACCCTTTTTGGAGCAATAGGAAGCATTGGCTTAGGAATAATTTTTAAAGCAAATGCATTATATTTAATATTTGGGTATTTATCAGGTTTAGTTTTTTGTAACATATATTTAGTCGGTCAAACTAAAAAATATTTTAAAATTAGATACAAATTAAAACTTCTACCTAAATATTTTATAAAGAATAAGAGCTATGCCATTTATTTATTACCTGGGCATTTATTAAATATTGTATTTTCAAATCTACCAATCTATTTATTCACTTATTTTTATTCTGCCTCAGTTGTAGGTTTCTTTTCCTTAGCCCAAAGAGTTGTCAGGACACCATCTGGTGTTATTGCCTCAGCTTTTGGTGATGTGTTCAGGCAAAAATCAGCTGAAATCTATTATAAAAATCATAATTACAGTAAATTATTTGAGAATTTTTTCAAAAAGTTATTAATTATATCAAGTGTAGCATTTATGATTTTAGGAATTTTCTCCGTGAATATCTTCGAAATATTATTTGGGAAAGAATGGAAAGATGCCGGTGTTTATGTCATGTTTTTAACACCTATGTATTTTTTTCAATTTCTAACTACGCCATTTACGAGTAGTTTAATAATATCCGGAAAACAAAAGTATGAATTAATTTATAATCTCATATTTGTTATTATAACTCTAATAATAATCTACTTCGGTGCATATTATCAGTTGAAAATTGAAAATGTTTTGCTTTTTTATGCGTTATCAAATTCATTTGTTTATTTTTTGTATTTAAAAACTTGTTATAATGTCTCAAAAGGGTAAAAAACTAGATATCTTAATAGTTGCACTTTTTTTTCCTCCCGAAAATTCAATAGCATCGCATAGACCGTATAGCTGGTTAAAATATTGGTCATTGGCCGGACATAATGTTACAGTCATTACCACCAAAAAGGAGTATAATGATAAAACCAATTTGTTAACTTACGATTTATCAAGCTATAACATAATTGAAATACCTATGAATAGGGTAGCGAGAAAAATCAGAAATCAAAAAATTGTAGAGGGTGGCAGCACAAAATCTTTTAATGATGAAAATTTACTCATAAAGTATTTAAGAAAAATCAATAAATATTTGGCAAGGAAGGGGATCAATAATAATTGTAGATTCCCAGATATAAATGATCCATGGATTTTCCCTGCAATAAAATGGGCTAAGAAACAAGACATGGTCTGGGATGTAACAGTCTCAACAATTGGCCCTTACAATACATTAGCTATTGGTTACGAAATTAAAAAACAAGGGTTAAGTAAAATGCTTGTTGCCGATTATAGAGATTTATGGTCTGGTCATAATATTTATAGAAGTTTGATTCCTTTCAAGTGGGTTGACAAATTATTAGAAAATTATTTATTAACTAAAGTGGATGCAGTTGTCACTGTGAGTGATGGGTTTTCTAAATATCAGAAAGATAAATTTAATTTGAAGGAAGTATATACTATTCATAATGGATTCGATGAGGATGATTTCAATTTCTTGGAAAAAACAAATAATTCAAAAAAAATTAGCATGGTGTTGACGGGTACAATTTATTACCCAAGGCAAGATCCAACTATAGTTTTTGAGACTATCAAAGAAATTGGAGAAAAAGGTCTTCTTAATGATTTTGAATTAACTTTGGTTGGTAACCAACCCATTGAAATTCAAAATATGATTAAATCTTATGGCATTTCTAAATGGGTCAATTTCGCAGGGTTCGTTCCTAGAGAAAAGGCTCTTAAATTACAGGTAAATGCAGATGCATTACTATTATTAGAAAATATGGATGACAAAGTTGATGGTGTATTACCTGGTAAATTATTTGAGTATTTAAGATCTGGCAACCCTATCTGGGCTGTGGGTACAACGGACTGTCAAGAAGTAGGTAGAATTATTCTTGAATCAAATTCGGGTATTCTATTTGGAAACGATAAAGACTCATTTTTAAAAGAGTTATCTTCTTTAATCAAAAATACAAATAAAAGGAATATTGAAAATAACAAAGATTTAATCCAAAAATACAATAGAAAGAACCAAGCTAAAAAGTACTTGAATATTTTCGAAAAGAAATATTTCTAACCATACTTTAAATTTTCGTAATATTAATTTACTAAATAATCATTTTTAAACACTTACAATTAAGTGATAAATTTCGTTGTCTTTGGTAATTAAATGTAAGTTAGTATAACTTATGATCCTTTATCTTATTTTTGTATTTTTGCAATTGATAATTAATTAATAATCTTAATGAGCACCTTACGATATTTCTCTTAATAATTTCAGGATATAGAGTTTGAAATAACGAAGGTAAGACAATCTCTTTTGCACTATGTTAAGTAGAAGTTAATGTCATAATTATTGAAAATATTTAAAAGTAATGAAAAAAGCATTAATAACAGGGATAACTGGTCAGGATGGCGCATACCTTGCTGAATTATTATTAAAAAAAGGTTATGAAGTACATGGTGTTAAAAGGAGAAGCTCACTTTTTAATACTGATAGGATTGATCATTTATATCAAGACCCCCATGAAAAAAATGTAAGATTTAAACTACATTATGGAGATCTTACTGACTCAATGAATATAACCAGAATTGTACAAGAGATACAACCAGATGAAATTTATAATTTAGGAGCTATGTCACATGTTAGGGTAAGTTTTGATACTCCTGAATATGTTGCTAATGTTGATGGAATAGGAACTCTAAGGATATTAGAAGCAGTCCGACTGTTAGGCTTACAAAAAAAGACAAGAATTTATCAGGCTTCAACTTCTGAGTTATATGGGCTAGTACAGGAGACGCCTCAAACAGAAAAAACGCCTTTCTATCCAAGATCACCCTATGCTGTAGCAAAAATCTATGGATATTGGATTACAGTTAATTATAGAGAAGCGTATAACATGTTTGCTTGCAATGGTATTTTATTTAATCACGAATCTCCTTTAAGAGGGGAGACTTTTGTGACACGAAAAATTACAAGAGCTGTATCTAGAATTGCATTAGGATTACAGGAAACGTTTTATTTAGGAAATATTGACGCTAAAAGAGATTGGGGACATGCAGAAGATTATGTAGATGCAATGTGGAGAATATTGCAACAAGATTTACCGGAGGATTATGTGATAGCAACTGGAATAACTACTTCAGTTAGAGACTTTGTAATTAAAGCTTTTGATTATGTAGGTATAGAACTGGAGTTTCAGGGAAAAGATATAAACGAAGTGGCTGTAATAAAAAGTTGTCAAAATTCAGAATTTCAGTTAAAAAGAGGTGCGGTTATTCTTAAAATTGATCCTAAGTACTATAGACCTACTGAAGTAGATTTACTGTTAGGAGATCCAACTAAATCAAAACAAAAATTAGGATGGGAACCAAAGCATGATCTTGACTCGTTGGTTAAGGATATGATGAAATCAGATTTAGAGTTGTTTAAGAGAGATATGCTATTAATAGAAGGAGGCCATAAAGTTAATAATTATCATGAATAAAGATGCAAAGATTTATGTTGCTGGCCATCGAGGAATGGTGGGCTCTGCTATTTACAGGAAATTACAACAAGAAGGCTTTCAAAACATTATAGTTAGGACTTCAAAAGATTTAGATCTAAAAAATCAGCAGGCTGTAGCCACTTTTTTCGAAATAGAAAACCCAGAATATGTATTTTTAGCTGCTGCTAAAGTGGGTGGCATCATGGCAAACAATAAATATAGAGCGGAATTCTTGCATGATAATTTGATGATTCAGAATAATGTGATTCATCAAAGTTATTTGAATTCCGTTAAAAAATTACTTTTTCTTGGTTCATCTTGCATTTATCCAAAGTTAGCACCTCAGCCTCTTAAAGAAGAATATTTATTGACAGGGCTGTTGGAGCCTACCAATGAGCCCTATGCAATTGCTAAGATAGCTGGAATAAAAATGTGTGAAGCATATAGAGATCAATATGGTTGTAATTTTATTTCTGCTATGCCAACTAATCTTTACGGGCCTAACGATAACTATGATCTACAAAATTCTCATGTTCTACCCGCACTCATAAGGAAATTTCATGAAGCTAAGAAAAATAGTGAAGATTTTGTAGAAATTTGGGGGACTGGAAAGCCTAAAAGAGAGTTCTTACATGTTGATGATTTGGCACATGCCTGCTTGTACCTCATGAAAACTTATAATGGTGCTGACTTTATTAATATTGGGACTGGAAAAGATGTTTCAATTAAAGAATTGGCTGAATTAGTGAAGGATGTTGTTGGATTTAGTGGTAAACTTGTTTGGGATACCTCTAAGCCAGATGGAACGCCAAGAAAATTAATGGACGTGAGAAGATTGCATGAGTTAGGATTCACCTACTCTATTGACTTAAAGGAAGGGGTTGAGGCTACCTATTCAAATTTTTTAAATTCAAATCACTTTGAATCAGTCTAATTGTCTTAACGATATTTTTGCTGTAGTCGTAACTTATAACAGCCTTTTCGATAAATCAGATACGATGCAGTCACTGGATTTAGCTTTACAAAAGATTGATAAAAAGCTAGATATTTTAATTTATGATAATAGCCCTAAGAGTTATAAAGATCATTATAAAAAAAATAATCTAGATAGATTTAATATCACTTATTTTTCGGACACTTCGAACTCAGGAGTAAGTGCTGCTTATAATAAAGGAGCTGAAGTTGCAAAGAAGCTTGGGAAAAAGTGGGTTTTGCTTTTGGATCAAGATACAAATTTTTCACCTAATATTATGGAAGCTTATTGCTCTGCTATATCAGAATATGCTGAAGACATTAAACTATTTAGCCCTGTCCTTAAATTAAAGGACGGGAGCATATTCTCTCCATGTAAATATAAATTTAAAAGAGGCTTTATGTTAAAGGATATAAAGTCAGGGCTTCACAGCTTAAAATCCTTATCTCCAGTAAATAGTGGAATGTTAATTGATATCGAGGCTTTTTTTGCAGTAGGTGGATACAATGTAAAGGTATGGTTAGATTTTAGTGATTTCCAGTTTATAGAAAGATATAAAAGAAATTTTAAGAAGTTTTATATAATAGATTCTATAGCGGTTCAAGATTTTTCCAATGAAAGTGTTAGTTTAGGTAATGCATTGTCTAGGTTTAAAATTTATTGCGAGTGTGCAAGACAAATTGAAAAGAGGACTTTTACTGGATATGTGATCTATTTAGGAATAACACTTATTCGCTCTTTAAAACTAATAATTAAGTTCAGAAACTTTTCTTTTATCAAAGCATGGTACATTCATTTTTTCAAAAAAGAAAAAGAATAATCATTTTGAGTTATCATAAAAGAATTTGAAATTTAGGCATATTATGAAAATTAATTGGTTAGTTAAGAACCCATTCTATGTTTACATATTAAGTTTTAGTCTAGTTTTTATATTGTATCAACTAGGGTGGTCAGACTTGTATCCTAAATTAACTATAGATTTATTGATATTTTTTGGATTCACTTTTCTATTTTCTATTATTATAGGCTTTATAATACAACTCAAGGGTTATGTGAAATATAGACCTATAAATCCTAACTTAAAAAAAAGAGCTTTAATTTTTACGATTATTATTTGTTTCGGGCATTTAATTGAATTCATTCATGCCGGTGGTATCCCACTTGTAAATTTACTTCTAAACCACAATGTTATTGAATATAGTGAGTACGGAATTAAAACATTTCATGTCTTTTTAATTCCATTCAACTCATTTGCAATTATTTATATATTTCATATTTTTATATCCAGCAGAAAACGGTCTGTATTTATATATTACTTAATTGTACTTTTACCTTCACTACTAATAATTAATAGAGGTATGTTCATTATAGGAATTACATCCTCATTCTTCGTTTACTTTATGTCTCATAATAAAAGGATTGGGTTAAAATTAGTCTTTGCAACAATGACCGTTATTCTGACTATTTTATATTTCTTTGGAGTAATTGGAAACATAAGATCTGGTGCACGTGATCCTTTATATATCCCATTACAAAGTGAAGTATCACAAAGCTTTTTACGATCTAGTATCCCAATAGAATATTACTGGACTTACCTATATGGTGCTTCACCAATAGCAAATTTTCAGAACACAGTAAATAAAACAAGTTTTAGTCAATTCGATTTTCAAAGGTTTATAACATTTGAATTATTTCCTGACGTTATATCAAAAAGGATTAGCAATGTGATTGATAAAGAGCCAATAGGAGTTTTAAAAATAACGCCATGGCTAACCGCAGGCACGATTTATGCAGAGTCTTATAGATATGCTCATTGGTTTGGTCCATCCATTTTGTATCTTTATTTAGTTTTTATAGTAGTATTTATGATTGCTCTTGTTAACAATAAAAGCAGTTATCATGTGTCAGTAGTATCTATTCTTCTTACCATAATGTTTTTTAATACTTTTGCAAATATGTTAGTGTTTGCAGGTCTTATTCTTCAATTATTTTATCCTATATTGTTTTCTTTATTAGAAAGATATTCATTTCGATATGGCAAAAATTAATATTTCTGTTTGTCTTGCCAGTTACAATGGCGGAAAGTATATTAAGGAACAATTGTTTTCTATTTTAGATCAAATTGGTGAAAATGATGAATTAATTATTTCTGATGACTCATCTACTGATAACACTATAGAAATAATTAAAAATCTTAATGACAAACGTATTGTTCTTATCGAAAAACAGCAATTTAAAAACCCAATTTATAACTTTGAAAACGCCTTAAATTATTGCAAAGGAGAATATATATTTTTATCAGATCAAGACGATAAATGGGATGATAATAAATTAGAGGTTACATTAAAATATTTAAAGAATTATGATTTAATAGTCAGCGATTGCCATGTAGTAAATGAAAAATGCGATGTTATTTTCGATTCCTTTTTCGCCTTAAATGGCTCTAAAAAAGGTCTATTAAAAAACATTGTGAAAAACTCTTATCTAGGATGCTGTATGGCTTTCAGAAGAAGGGTACTTATTAAGGCGCTTCCTTTTCCTAGTTCTTTGCCAATGCATGATTGGTGGCTTGGTTTAATTGGAGAAATGTATTTTAAAACACATTTTGCACCTGAAAAGCTAATATTCTACAGAAGACATCAAACTAATGCCTCGTCAACTAGTGATAAAAGCAGTAATAATATATTCAAAAAGTTTAATCTTCGAATACAAATGATACGGGGTTTAATAACAACTATTTACAAAAAGTGAACTCATTAAAAATTATAAAGGATCTTACTTTCCTGCTCTTTATTCTTTTTGTTATTTCCCTTCCATTCGGAAGTGGTTTAAATTCTATTATCATTATTTTAATTTTTTTAGCATTAATCTACGGTGTAATTATCAAAAAAATTAGAGGTAGTAGAATTATAATGGGGACTAAAAACCTTTTTGTCCTATCAATTCCTTTTATTTTTTCACTAATCGCTTTATCCTATTCATCTGACTTCCAGAGTGGTATTTTTTCATTACAAAAAAACTTAAGCTTTGTCGTCTTTCCATTAATTTTTATATTTAACCCCTCAATTTCTGACAACAAATATTACAAGATTTTAAATGTTTTTGTATGGCTAATATTTATCATTTCAATAATATGCTTTTCTAATTCTGTTAGATTAATTATTGAACATGGTGGGATTATAGATCAAGCAAAATTACTTGACAGAGAATATTATTTTTATACAAATACCTATTTATCCAGTATAATTGGTATGAATCCTATTTATCTTTCGATGTATGTTAATCTTGCATTGTTCATCCAAGTCTATTTCTTTTTAAAAGAGCCACCTTCTAAAGTTAAGCTTACAGTTTTTTTTAGTTTAGTCGTGTTTTTATTTTTATTGAGCTCACTTATTAATGTCTTTATTTTCGTAGCATTACTTGCATATATTTTAATACACCACGGGGTATTAAAGCGGCTATCAAAAAGACAGGTTTTATATATAAGTTCTATTTTTTTAATTGCTTCGTTCATTCTTGCAAAACCAATATTAAATAGAATTCAAAACTCAAATTATTTACAGTATGAAATAGATCAAGGTCATATAGGTTATTGGAATGGAGTAACTTTACGAATGGCTATTTGGGAATCATCATTAGAGAAAATCTTAGATAATTGGATAATTGGATATGGTACAGGTTCAGAACAAAAAGCTTTGAATGAAGCTTATACTTCTAAAAATTTTAAAATTGGCTTATTATTATCTTATAATCCGCATAATCAATGGCTTGCATATTGTTTAAGGTTTGGTGTAATCATGACAATATTAGTATCTTTTTTGCTTCTATACGTTCCTTTCAAAATGGGCTTCCGCAAAAATTACTTATTTTTTCTTTTCTTAGGAATAATCTTTCTAAATTCAATGACTGAGGTTATTTTTAGTACTCAAAAAGGAATAGTATTCTTTAGTTTTTTTTATTCTTTTTTTCTTTCCAAAAATCATTTCGATGCTACCTTTAAAAGCACACTTATCAAATGAAAATTTCCATAATAACAGTAGTTTACAATAATAAATCAACCATAAGTAGAGCAATTGAATCTGTACAATCTCAAAATTATTCAAATATTGAGTATATTGTAATTGATGGTGCTTCTACAGATGGCACTGTGGATATTATTAATACCTACAAAAATAAAATTTCAAAATTTGTCTCTGAGAAAGACAAAGGGATATATGATGCAATGAATAAAGGAATAGAACTAGCAACAGGTGATGTGGTAGGTATTCTAAATTCGGATGACTCCTATATAGATCAAAACTCTGTTTCTGAAATTGCTGATACGTTCGAAAAATATAATACTGACTCAGTTTTTGCAGATGTTATTATGGTGAAAGAGAATGATCAAAACGCTATAGTGAGATATTATAGTGCCAAAAAATTTAAACTTTGGCACTTCAGATTTGGACATATGCCAGGCCATGCAACTTTTTTTGCCAAAAGAGAATTATTTGACAAACTCGGGAAATATGATACCAAATATAAGATCTCGGCAGATTTTGATTTACTTCTGCGATTTCTCTTCGTAAACAGAATTAGTTATAAATATATACCTAAGATATTAGTGAGAATGTCATTAGGTGGCATAAGCACGCAAGGCTTATCAAGCATAAAACAAATGAATTTAGAATTAAAAGATAGCCTTAATAAGAATAAAGTGAAATCAAATATAGTTATGATTTATATGAAGTATTTTGTTAAAGTTTTTCAATTTGTAGTGAGACCTAAATCTTAAGACTTTATACCCTAAAAATTATAAATACTTCAACACCACTTTAAAAAATTAGATAATTCCCCAAAACCCTCTAAATTTGTAATCATTCAAAAAATAGATTTATCAAACTTAAAAAATGCCCCAAACCCTAGCTAGTCTTATAACGACTTTTATCCTAACCTTTTTGTTAACCCCCCTCGTGATTGGGTTTTTCAAGAAGAAAAACATTATGGATAAACCGGGTGGGCGTAAAATTCATACCGATTTTACCCCGAGCATGGGAGGAATTGCCATTTTTGCCGGGGTAATTCTAGCTCTTTTCATCTGGATGCCACTTAAAGGGCTGAGTAACTTCAAATTTTTCTTTGGGGCTATGTCTATTATGTTTGTAGTGGGCTTAAGGGATGATTTGGTGCCTGTCCGCCCTATTGTTAAGCTGGCAGCTCAGCTTTTAGCCGCCTGTATGGTAATCTTTTTAATGGATATACGATTAAGCTCACTTTACTACTTTTTCACCGTAGATGAAATTCCATATATAATTAGCATCACTCTCACCATTTTCACTTTCATCGTAATCACCAATTCCTATAATCTTATAGACGGGTTAGACGGTCTGGCAAGCAGCATAGGAATAGTCGCCTTTTTTGTTTTTGGGATATACTTCTTTTTGGTAGGGGAAATTTATTATGCTATGGTTTGCTTTGGGTTTATTGGATCGCTAATTGCTTTCCTGAACTTCAATTGGCAACCCTCCCGCATTTTTATGGGAGATACCGGAGCACTGCTGATAGGCTTCGTTTTAGCTGCTGTAGCTATAAAATTTATTGATTTTAATCACCACTTACCGGAAAATTCACAGTTCAAGATTAACTCTTCAGTGGGGCTGGCCATTGCCACCATTATTATCCCATTATTTGATACTTTGAGGGTTTTTATTTCCAGGGCTATTAGAAAAAGATCGCCCTTCTCACCTGATAAAACACATTTACATCATTTGTTAATGCGGTTAGGAAACAGCCATTCACAAACTACCCTAATTATGATCGCAACCAATATTGCCATAATTTGCTTAGCATTGGCTTTAGATTTCCTGGGCGATAATCTATTAGTTCCTATTATTGTATTACTATGTTTAGTTTTAAGCCTAAGCTTAGATAATATGGTGAAATCCTCTATAGCCAAAAGAAAAAGGGATACCAAAAAATTTAGAAGGGATTAAGTAGAAGGGAGTAACTTTTCCAAAGTTTGAAACTTTGGAAAAGTTGTTTTTGTTAATTTCAAGTCTATGCAGCTATGCGACTGGTCTTCAGAAGATAACTAAATTTCACTATTCTTAATCATTTTCAATTTAGATTTTGTCATCATTCTTGATTCCCAAGCTTTGCTTGGTTCAAAAATGTCGCCAAAATCGGCTATCATACTCCAAATTACCCAAGGCTTCACCTTGGGCTACTAAGATTTCACCCCTAGGGGCTTTTACCTCAAAACCCTAAACACAAGAAACTTCCGTTCAATAAATCTTCTTTATTGTAATTGAATCTTTCTTCTTCCTGATCTCCTTTAAATATTTTGCCCCCTGCAGCTTCCAGTACAGCTTGTCCGGCTCCGGTATCCCACTCCATAGTAGGTCCATGGCGGTAATAAATATCTGCTTTACCCTCTGCTACCATGCAAAACTTTAAGGAGCTGCCTTTTGATATATTATCTACTACATCATACTTAGCCAATAAAGTATCTTCTTCAGGAGAAGCATGAGAAGCACTTCTTACCGCAATTCTGTTGGCAGATTTATTATTGACTTTTAAAGCTGTTGTTGAGCCTGCCTCTTCTTTAAAAGCGCCTAATTCACTTCCATAATAATAGGTATCGGTAGCTGGCACGTAAATAATTCCTAGTAAAGGATAACCTTCTTTAATTAAAGCAATGTTAACGGTAAACTGACCATTTCTTTTAATAAATTCTTTGGTGCCATCCAAAGGATCTACCAACCAAAAGGTATTCCAATCTTTCCTTTCAGCATAGCTCATATGCTTTCCCTCTTCAGATAAAATAGGAAACTGCTCTTCCATCAAT
>JBBSPJ010000056.1:0-15985 GCA_038258905.1 Cytophagales bacterium | reverse complement strand
TGCCATCTGACTTGCATTCCATGAATGGTGAGGAGCTACTTGCTCATATCTTTTCTCATCAATTTTCTTACGCATAAGGCCATAATGTTCTACATAGTTTACAGCCTCTAGTAAAGAAAATGCAAAAAAGCTTTGAGCAAAGAAAAAGGCAATGGGCTGCCAAACAAAATAACCTAAATAAAGACTAACACCTGCGGATAGGGTGCCTGCAAATAAAAATGGTAGTATTGTAAACCAAATCATATTGTTATGAATTGACCACTTAGAGAGGCCTTTTCTTTCGAGTCTTTTATTTTCAATTTCTAAGGCACTTAAGTACCCTTTTGTTACTGATCTCCACCAAAAAGCATAAAAACTTTCATTTTTTCTGGATGTGGCAGGGTCCTCAGGCGTGGATACGTTTACATGATGCCCCTTATTATGCTCTATGTAAAAATGCATGTAGCTAACTGTCATCAATAAAACCTTGCTATAAAATCGTTCTATATTTGATTTTTTATGACCTAATTCATGTGCCACAGTAATACCTACACCTCCGGTAGACAAAGATACAGCAATGATGAAAGTTATTTGCTCAAATAAATTAAGAGAGTGTGTGGTAAAAACAAATGCTCCCCAAATGATGAAACCCAACTGAAAAAAGGTCCAGCAATAGGTAATAAATCTATAGTAAAAATCATTTGAAACTTTATTTATCGATGATTTTGGGACGTTATTTAAATCTCTTCCAGTTACTAAGTCAATGAGAGGAATAAGAAAATAAACAAAGAGTAATGTAGATAAATTGGCAATACCCCCCATATAAAAACCAATTATGGTAAATGCAGGAATAATAAATGCACTAAAATACCCTATTTTTCTTAACCAGGTCATTGCTTAATATTTTATGAAATATACTATTAATCCGATTATCAACAAATTCATCATCCTTAATTTTTTCATTCAAAGTGAATCTTAATTGGGTCCATTTAATAGTTTTTTACGGCATTTAAGATTTAATAAAACCATTCATATAATGTACTTACAATGTTTAAATTTTTATTAATACTTTCATCCTTTGTAAACTAAAATATAATCTATGCGCATTTTTCTAGTTTTTCTATTTTCATTCACTCTATTTCAAAATAATTATGGACAACAAAGTGAATTATCTGTCCAGAAAATAATGCAAGTCCCTAAAAGCTGGGTAGGCACTTCTCCATCGAATCCATTTTGGTCGGAAGATAGGCAAACATTGTATTTTAATTGGAATCCGGAAGCACATCCGGCGGACTCGCTCTATAAAGTAACTTTGAAAAATAATAAGCCTGTAAAAGTAAGCTTGAAGGAAGAATTAGCTCTGCCATCAGCAAATGCTGAGTACAATGCAACTAAAACTCAGAAGATTTACTCTAAGAATGGAGATATCTTTTTATTTAATATTAAGAATAATACTAGCAGACAATTAACTAATACAATTGATAGGGAATCCTCACCGGCATTTGCACAGGATGGTATACATATTACTTATGAAAAAGATAATAATATTTTTTTATTAAGCTTAACTGATGGTAGCATTAAGCAACTGACCGATTTTAAAACTGGTAAAACTAGTAAAAGTGATAAATTAACAGACCAAGAGGAATGGTTAGCAAAAGATAACCTAGAATTGCTACAAGTATTAAAAGAGAATAAAGACAAGGATGAAAAACAAAAGGCGTACAGAAAATTTTCTGAAGTTAAACGACCAAAAACTTATTATCTTGATGGACACTCTGTTAGTAATATTACTTTAAGCCCTCAACAAAACTTTATCACTTTTACTTTATTTAAAAGAGCGGATGGTAAAAACACCATTGTACCCAACTATATTGATGAATCTGGTTTTACGGAAGATATCAGAGCCAGATCAAAAGTAGGAGGAGAGGTGAGCGACATGAAAGTTGGTATCTATAATTTGACAAATGATAGCATTTACTTTGTGAACACTGATAATCTGCCAGGAATAGAAGATCCTCAGGATTATAAAAAAGATTATGAAGGTAAAGAAGGAGACTCTGCTAAGAGGGAGGTAATTACTAATCAACCTATTTGGTCAAAGGATGGAAAGCATTTAGTAGTTAATATTCGCTCTAAAGACAATAAAGACAGATGGATTGCCGCTGTAAACCCCGAAGATGGAAGTTTAAAGGTGTTAGATAGGCAAAGAGATGAGGCCTGGATTGCAGGGCCGGGAATTGGATGGACCTTTGGGGGTGGCGAACTGGATTTTATGCCCGATGGTAAAAATATCTACTTTCAATCAGAAGAATCTGGATATTCTCACTTATATACTATCGGTATAAATGGGGGAGATAAAAAGGCGCTTACAGAAGGCAATTTTGAAGTGTATGAACCAAAATTGAGTGAAGATAAGAAAACCTGGTATTTTGAGGCTAATGTAGAGCATCCTGGTATAAGAAATGTATATTCTATGCCTATTAAGGGTGGTAAAATTACAGCCCTCACTAAAAAGACTGGTAAAAGTGAAGCAATACTTTCACCTGATGAGAAGAAATTGGCTTTGCTATTTTCTACTTCTAACAAGCCAACAGAATTATATTTAATGGACAATCCAATTAAATCTAAGAACTCTAAAGAGGCTCAAATTACAAAATCTACAACTGAGGCTTTTGATAAATATAAATGGCGTAAACCTGAGGTGATAACTTTTGAAGCCCGTGATAAAGAAAATGTTTATGCCAGACTTTATAAACCAGAAGAAGCTAAATCTAACGGTGCTGCAGTAATTTTTGTACATGGTGCCGGCTATTTGCAGAATGCCCATCAATGGTGGAGTAATTATTTCAGAGAGTATATGTTTCATAATTTATTAACTGATTTAGGTTATACCGTTTTAGATATTGATTATAGAGGGAGTGCCGGGTATGGAAGGGATTGGAGAACTGGTATTTACCGACATATGGGTGGAAAAGATTTAACTGATCAGGTAGATGGTGCTAAATTCCTTGTAGAATCACATGGTGTAGATGCTAAAAAAATAGGTATTTATGGTGGTTCTTATGGCGGTTTCATCACATTAATGGGAATGTTTACAACTCCTGATGTGTTTGCTGCAGGTGCTGCTTTAAGGTCTGTTGCTGATTGGGCCCATTATAACCACGGCTACACTAGTAATATCCTAAATATTCCTTTAGAAGATAGTATTGCTTACAGGAAAAGTTCTCCAATTTATTATGCGGAAGGTCTGGAAGGTGCTTTATTAATTTGTCATGGCATGGTGGACACTAATGTGCACTTTCAGGATGTAGTGAGGTTAGCCCAAAGATTAATTGAATTGGGAAAACAGAACTGGGAGATGGCAGTTTACCCTGTTGAAAACCATGGATTTACAGAGCCTAGCAGCTGGACAGATGAATACAGGAGAATATTAAAGCTATTTAATGAAAACTTGCTTGCAGATTAAAATTATGGAGAAGTTTAGATAGTAACAATTACCTATTTATATTACTCAAAAATTGAAATAAAAGAAATATTTAATTTAATTTGAGTCTTCATTAAAAATGTATAATAAATAAAATGGATACCGATAACTTATCGAATGAAACTTACGAAGCTATCCTTACCGAGGCGGAAAACTTTGATTCTGACCTTACCTTACAATTTGGAGTATTGTCAAATAGTTGTAAAGACGAGTATGAGTATATTGAAAAGGCAACTAAACTCATAAATAAAATTAAAAAGTTGGGTGAAGAGGGGTTGTCAGATATATTTTCCGGATCTATTCCTGAAATAGATGAGCTACACGAAACGCTAGATCAAATACTGGATAATATTGAGAAAGTAAATAAAATACCTTTTTCTAAAAGGCATTTTGATTATTGAAAATCAACACTTGAATAATTAAATATCATAAAAAAAGCCTGAGATAGAAATCTCAGGCTTTATATTTAATCAATCTTGATTAAGCATTTTCTATTATTTTTTCAGCTTCATCTTTAGTAACGCCCAATTTTTTCTGGATTTTACCTACTAATTCGTCTTCTTTACCCTCAGCATAAGCTAAATCGTCATCGGTTAATTCACCATATTGTTGTTTTAACTTACCTTTAGTTTCTTTCCAATTTCCTTTTAAAATATCCTTATTCATGATTAAAAAATTTAAGTTTAAAAAATATTATAAGTAAAATAACGTCATTAGTCGATATTGGTTACAATAGGATTTATTTGTTTTTCTACTTGGATAATTGTAATAATTATATAATTTATTTGCGAATGGCTATAGAAAACTAACTCATTAGTTGTTATGCTCATATCTTTATAATAAATTCATTTCAAATACCAAAAAACTTAATAACTTTAAATAAACCCTTATGAAAAAAATAATTAATTTATTTTTTATAATGTTGATTAGTGTCAGCATTGTATCGGCACAAAAACCTAGTGTAGAAAAATCTATTCCTACTGACCCCTTAGTAAAAGTAGGTAAGTTAAAGAATGGTTTAACTTACTATATCAGACAAAATGATAAGCCAGAAAACAAGGTGGAATTTCGGCTAGTAATAAATGCAGGATCTTTATTGGAAAATGAAAAGCAACAAGGATTAGCTCATTTTACTGAACACATGGCTTTTAATGGCTCTGAAAATTTCAAAAAAAATGAATTGGTAAATTACCTTCAAACTGTGGGAGTTAAATTTGGAGCTGATTTAAATGCATATACTAGTTTTGATGAAACAGTTTATATTTTACCTATTCCTACCGAAGATCCTGAAATTTTCAGTAAAGGCATGTTGGTTTTGGAAGATTGGGCTTCTGGCTTAACCATGTCGGAAGATGAAATTGATAAAGAAAGAGGAGTTGTATTAGAAGAATATCGTTTAGGGCAAGGTGCCAATCAAAGAATGAGAGATGAATATTTCCCTGTGCTATTCAAAGATTCACGCTATTCAGAAAGACTGCCAATTGGAAAAAAAGAAGTACTTGAAAATTTTGATTATAGTGTATTGAAAAATTTTTATCAGGATTGGTATCGGCCTGATTTAATGGCGATTATTGCTGTTGGTGATTTAGATATTGCTGAAATGGAAAAGGAAATTACTAAACGATTTGGTCAATTAAAAAATCCCAAAAATCCTAAAAAACGAGAAGTATACAAGGTGCCTAATCATGAAGAGGTAAGGGTTAGTATAGCAACTGATAAAGAAGCTAATTTTAACCAGGTTCAGATTATTTATAAGCACGAAAACTTTGAAACAGAGACACTTTCCGATTTAAGAAGAGAATTGACACATCAATTATATAATGGAATGTTGGGAAGTAGATTAAATGAGTTACGTCAATCCCCTGAACCACCTTTCCTATTTGCTAGCACTAGTTTTTCTCAATTTGTAAGAAGTAAGAGCGCTTATTCTTCTTTTGCAATTGCAGGTGAAAATGGTATTGAAAAAGCAACTAAAGTGATTGCAGAGGAGAATAAAAGAGTTAAAGAACATGGTTTTACCCAAGCAGAATTTGAGAGATACAAGAAAACCTTTCTTAATAATTATGAAAAACAATTGAAAGAAGCTGATAAGACTGAATCTAATAGGTTTGCTTCAGAATATATCCGCCATTTTTTAAGTGATAGCCCTATACCAGGTATAAAATTTGAGTACGAATTTTATAAAAAGGAGATAGAGTCAGTTAGCTTAGATGAATTGAATCAATTGGCAGATCAATGGATTACTGATAATAATTTAACCATAATTGTTACTGGTCCAGAGAAGGAGACTAATAAAATGCCTACTGAGAGTGAAATACTGACTATTTTCGAAGAAGTAAAAAAATCTCCTATTGCACCTTATGAAGAAGATGAATTGGCAGAGTCTTTTATGGAAAGCATTCCAAAAGCAGGTACTATAGTGGATTCTAAAGAGATTTCAGAATTGGGCGTTACAGAATTATTACTCTCTAATGGAGTTAAGGTTGTTTTAAAGCCCACAGATTATAAGAATGATGAAATACGTATGAGATCTTTTAGCTTTGGTGGACATAATCAGTATGAAATGGAAGATTATTACTCAGCTTCCAATGCATCATCGTTAGTAAGAGAATCCGGTTTTCTAAATTTTTCAAGTACAGATATCAGCAAAATGTTATCCGGTAAATCTGCTAATGTAAGTCCATTTATTGGTGGTGTTTCTGAAGGTATGAGTGGGAGCGCTAGTCCTAAAGATCTTGAAACTATGCTGCAAATGACTTATTTGTACTTTACTAACCCTAGGTTTGACGAAGAAGCTTTTGGATCGTACATCAGCAAAAATCAAATGTTGTATGCTAACTTGCTTTCAAGTCCTCAAAATTATTATAGCGATCAATTTAGCAGAATACTTTCTCAGGATAACCCAAGAGGTGGTGGTTTTCCTAAATCAGAGGATTTAGAAAAGGTTGATTTTAAAAGAGCTTTTGAGATTTATAAAGAACGATTTGCTGATGCCAGTGACTTTACGTTTATGTTTGTTGGAAATTTCACTGTAGAAGGAATTAAGCCTTTATTAGCTACTTATTTAGGCAGTTTACCCAACTTAAACAGAAATGAAAGCTGGACTGATTTAGGAATTGAAGCCCCAGAAGGAGTAGTGGAAAAGGAAATATTGAAAGGGAGTGATCCTAAAAGTTATGCTACTATTTACTATCATGGTAAAACTGATTATAATCCCTTAAAAAATTATCAATTAAGTTCATTAGGTGAAGTAGTTACCAATAAATTAATTGATGTCCTTAGAGAAGAAAAAAGTGGTGTTTATGGAGTAGGAGCTAGTGCAGGTATGGTTCGCTTACCAAATGAGAAATATTATTTCAGAATAGCTTTTCCTTGTGGACCTGAAAATGTGGATGACCTTGTAGCTACTACGCATGATATTTTAAAAGATATTAAGGCCAATGGAGTAACTGAGGAAGATCTTAATAAAGTGAAACAAGCGCAATTGAAAGGTTTGCAAGAAGACCTTAAGCAAAATAATTACTGGATGAATAGATTGTATAGCTTTTACTATTATAATGACGATTTATCCGATTTTCTGAATTCAGAAGAAAGAATTGAAGCTTTAACTAAGGAAGACCTTAAAAAAGTAGCCAACGAGTTTTTAAATGAGGAACAATATGTACAAGCCATTTTGTTACCTGAAGAAGCTGAGTAAATCAGTACCCTATAGTTTATATTTATGATTAGAAAGAGGGGTAGTTCCCCTCTTTTTTTATTTAATTTTATTGAGGATCCACATCAAAAACTATTCTTAGCTTACGAAAATGACTATTTTCTTTCATTTTTTCCACTGATTGAATTATTTGAGTCTTGGTTTTTTTTAAGGGAAAACCTTTTTCCAGTTTTACCCAAATTTCCATATGATATATGTTTCTAATTTTAGCAATCATAGGTTCATGGGGAGCCAACAATCTTTGATAACCCAAAGGTACAATTAAGCTTTCATAAAGCATTTTAGCACCATTTCTAGTGATGTCAGGCTGCTGTCCTTTTAATATAATTCTGATTATTCTGGAGAAAGGAGGGTAAAAAAATGAATGTCTTTCTTTTAGTTGTAGGTTATAAAAGCCTTCATAATCGTACCGTAATAAATACTGAAATAATGGATGATCTTTTTGAAAAGTTTGAACGAAAACGCTTCCCTTCTTTTTATTTCTTCCTGCCCGTCCACTTACCTGAAGCATAAGCTGCAAAGCTCTTTCATTGGCTCTAAAATCCGGATAATACATAATCCTATCGGCATCTACTATGCCAACAAGACTAACATTTTCAAAATCTAAGCCTTTACTCACCATTTGGGTGCCAATTAAAACCTGAGTTTCACCATTTTCAAATGCCTCAATAATTTGCTGATAACTATATTTTTTCCGGGTGGTATCGCGGTCCATTCTTTGGATTTTTACATCAGGATACTGTAATTTTAGGTCATCTTCAATCTTTTCCGTACCAAAGCCTTTCATTTTCAATGCAGTGGATTCGCAACTTAAACAAGCTGTGGGGCTTTTCTGTCTGAATCCGCAATAATGGCATTTTAACTCATGTTGATGCATGTGGTAGGTCAAGCTGACAGAGCAATTTTCACATTCAGCAATCCATCCACAAGTTTCGCACTGCAAATAAGGGGCATAGCCTCTTCTATTCTGAAAAATAATAGCCTGGTTGTTCTTTTCTAATTCTTCCGAAAGCACGGTGAGAAATTGATGGCTGAAATCTTCACTGACTCTTTTTGCAGCAGTTTCTTTACGCATATCCACAATTGTTATCTCAGGTAATGTGCCTTCACCATAACGCTTGTCAAGTTTTACAAAACCATACTTGCCTTGCTGGGCATTATAATAGCTTTCGTATGATGGGGTGGCAGAACCTAAAAGTATTTGGGATTTGTGAATCTGTGATAAAACAACAGCAGTATCTCTGGCGTGGTATCTTGGAGCAGGATCAAACTGCTTATAGCTGCTCTCATGCTCTTCATCTACTACTATGAGAGAGAGATTATTGAATGGTAACATAATGGATGAGCGAACACCTATAACAAAGTTAATAGTGCCTTCGGCAACGCCTTGCCATACTTCTACTCGCTCAGCATCGGAGAATTTTGAATGATAAACGCCTACCTGATCACCAAAAATCTTTCTTACCCTTTGTATCATTTGTGTGGTGATGGCAATTTCCGGCAAGAGAAATAAAGCTTGGGAGCCACTTTCGATCACTTCCTTAATAAATGAAAGGTAAATTTCTGTTTTACCACTTCCGGTCACACCATGTAGTAGAGTAACTGGATGATTAACAAAAGTTTCAGCAATGTCATCTTTACATTGCTGCTGGTCTTCACTTAAATTAATATCAGCATTAATAATTTTTCCCCTTGTGAGGTAATCGAGTCGTGATACAATTACCTCTTTTTCTTCAAAAACATTATTTTTGATTAGCGTAGATAGGGAAGAGGTTGAAAACTCATCTGAACTGAAGGTTTTTTTGATTAATCCTTCTTTATTGAGTTCAGGATGATTAAAAACAGGTACTTCTTTTAAATACTTTAATAGGATATCTAATTGCTTTGGTTTCTTTTCTAGCTCATCCATTAAAGCAGACAACTCATTTTTAATTAGATATTTATCCTTCAGCTTTATTAGCTTATCAGTTTTTGGCTTGTATTTTTCCTGAACCTGCTCAATCAGAATAATTGCCTGCTTCTTTAGGAGATCTTTTATAAGCAAACTGCTTTGCTTGGCATTACTAATTTCTGCTATTTGTTGGTATGATAAGAGAGACTCTTTTTTAAGCAGGTTAAGAATTACATTTTCCAATTCACTAAAAATGTAGGGGGAATGATCAAGATCGAAAGCGGGGTTCAATTGTATTTTTGATTCGCTGCTTAACTTCATTCCAGCCGGCAGAGCAATATTCATTACTTCACCTTCTGCGCACATATAATATTGTGCCATCCATTCAAAAAGACTGAATTGCTGTTGGGTTACAACTGGAAATTCATCCAGTATTTCTAAAATATATTTTGCCTCATATTTTTCAGGAGGCTTTTCATGAATTTCCTTTATAATCCCAGTAATAATTTTTTTGGCTCCAAAGGGCACAATTACTCTTATCCCTATTTGTATATCATTTTCTAAATTCCTGGGCACCCTGTAGGTAAATGTTTTAGGTAAAGGTAAAGGAAGCAATACCTGGGCAAATTGTGTGTTGGAGGAATGAGATTCCGAGCTATTTTGTAGACTAAGTTGGCTCATTTTTTTAATTGATCCAATGCTTCAACCACTGAGTGGACCGGTTTCTGGCAAGCGTTGTTTTCGCATACGAAAATGGTGGTTTTTCCTTCCACTAGATCTTTGCCTTTTAATACCGGTAAATCTGAATTATGGGACTCAATAGCCAATATTAGTATGTTTGGTAAATAATCTGACCATAGCTTTTGTTGGAAATCTTTTGCAAGAGGGCCCAAAATCACTACATCATAACTAGTATAGGCTTTTAAGCTGTATGCAGATGCCCAATTAGATAAATATTTAGGTTCTCTCGGGATAAGATGCTGAATTTGCTTAAGCATGGCATCCGATATTTTCATATACCTTGAGTTGCCGGATAATATGGACAACCAATGCAAATTTTCAACCATTACTGCATTGGAGGAAGGAATAACATTATCAAATATTTCCTTTTTCCTGGCTATCAGTTTTTCCGATTGCTTATCAGTGTAATAAAAAAGCTGCTCTGTTTCATCAAAAAAGTTTTCAATGGTGTAATCCGCGAGTTCCCCGGCTTTCTCTAAAGCACCTAAATCACCTGTTATTTCGGAATAACTGATAAATGCTTGTATACATAAAGCATAATCTTCTAAATATGCATCAATTGTAGCTTTTCCATTTTTAAAATTTCTAAAAAGTTTGCGACCTGCTAACATGTTGTCAATGAGGAACTGATAGTTGTTCTCGGCTAAACGAAGAAATGATATATTAGAATTGGCTTTGTAGGCATCACATAGGCCTTTTAACATTAAAGCATTCCATCCGCAAAGAATTTTATCATCCAAACCTGGTCTTACTTTTTCAGCACGCGCCTCCAATAATTTGTTTTTAGAGTTAAGTAACGTGCTTTCAAAACTAGCTAATTCAATTTTTTCAGCTTTACAAAAAGCTGCTTCTGATGTATGTCTGTAAGGAATATTTACTCCTTTTTCCCAATTTCCCTCAGGAATAATATTGAAAAATTTAGCCATTAACTCATGGTCATCCTTGAGGGTATTTTTCCATTCTTCAAATGTCCAAACATAAAACTTTCCCTCTTCTCCTTCTGAATCTGCATCTAAAGCAGAATAAAAGCCACCACTAGCATCCATCAATTCTCTTTCAATGAATTGAATACTTTCTTCAATTACATTATTGAAATAAGCGTTCTTTGTGAGTCTATATTGGTTAGCATATAGGCTGATTAGCTGTCCATTATCATACAACATTTTCTCAAAGTGAGGCGCAAACCATTCAGCATCTACAGAATATCTGGCAAAACCACCACCTATTTGATCGTAAATGCCACCTTGAGCTATGCTTTGTAAGGTGAAATCTACGGCTTTACTGGCTCTGGCACTATTTGATAATGCCGCATATCGTGATAAAAATTGCCATATCACTGGCATTGGAAACTTCGGTGCGCCAACTGTGCCACCTAAGTCCCAGTCCATAAATTTTTCAAATTGCAAAAAGGCAGCATCTAAAGTGCTTTCATTAAAATCATTATCTTTTGCTTGTCCGAAGTCAAGTTTTTCGGCTTCTGAACTATTGATAGCAAGTGCAAAGTTATCTGCTGATTCTGATAGCTTTTGTTTGTCTTTTTGATAAGCCAGTGCCACATTATCCAATAAGCCTAACCAGTTTTTCTTGGGGAAATAGGTGCCTCCATAAAATGGCTTTTGGTTGGGCATAAGAAAAACATTCAAAGGCCAGCCACCATTTAGGCCCATATTCTGAATGGCATCCATATAAATTTGATCGATGTCGGGTCTTTCTTCTCTGTCCAGCTTTATACAAATGAAATTTTCATTCATTACCCTAGCTACCTCTTCATCTTCAAAACATTCGTGTTCCATTACATGGCACCAATGACAAGCCGCATAACCTATACTTAATAAAATAGGTTTATCCGTTCTTTTTGCCTCCTCTAATGCTGTGCTGTTCCAGGCTTGCCAATTTACCGGGTTATATGCATGTTGTAATAGATAGGGGCTTGTTTCATGAATGAGTTTATTGGCTTTTGGCATCTTCTAATTCTTTTTGCACGTAATCTTTTTCTGTTTTCACATCTCCGATTACAGAAAATCTCTCCAGTTTCTTCATCAGAGATTCAAGAAACTGTACATGTTCGATTGATCCCGGGTTCATTACTCGGTGGTTTAAATCATTTTTGATGGATTGCCATTTATCGCAATAGGTAAAAAGTGCTTCAGAAAAATAAGTTTCTCTAAATTTCGACCATATATAATTCCTGGCCATTAAATTAGGGTGAATCATATCTTCCTCAAAAAATCTGTAGTCTCTTAAATCGTCCATAATAAGCTCAAATGCCGGGAAATAAGAAGAATCTACTACCGCTTTCTCAATATGACTAACAGCAACTCTTAAAATTGATTTACTTAGCATATTCTCAGGAATACCTTCTTTTATATGCCTAACAGGGCTTACAGTTAATATTATCCTGATAGCAGGGTTAATTTCTTTTACTTTATTGAGTGTAGCAATAACAGGTGAAGTACTATCATCAATACTCAAAAGTTCTTTTGTAAAGTTTTGGGAAGGTAATTTGTGGCAGTTAGCTACAATTTCTCCTGTTTTTTCGTATCGATATATCCATGCCGTACCGAGTGTGATTATCAACACTTTAGCGTTTTCTAAATACTCTTTAAAACTATCTGAGGCATTTTGGATGCCTTTATTTAATTCTTCAAGATCCTTTTTCCCAAAACGTGAGTGGGCATCTAAATGATTATAGATATCAAGGTTTTCAACTATATGTTCTGGATTTAGTGGTTTGCCTTCAAGGCATAAATCAATTAAACGCATTTGAGAAATGGGATTATAAATAATACCAAAAGGATTACTTAAAATATCCATCTTCATTTCTTCAAACCTGTGGCCAATATGATCAGCAAAACACGATCCTATAGAGACTACTTTATAATGAGGATGAATCTTTTCCTCTGTAGGCTTAATTTCCAAAGTTGTTTTAAATTCCATGACCTTTACTAAACGTATTTTTTGATATAATAATTAACTTAAATAAAAGAAATTTAGACACTTAAAATTTTGACCATCCTAATTAATTCCTGATTTAGTTCCTTGGTTTTGCCTATACTTTCTTCAAATGAGGTGTAGGTTAATTTATCATTTATAATTCCTGCCATTACATTTTTTTCACCATTCATAAGGCCTTCCAAGGCGCCTAAACCTAATCTACTGGCAAGTATTCTGTCCTGAGCGCTAGGGCTTCCTCCACGCTGAATATGGCCCAATATGGATACTTTAATATCTTTCATATCCACTTGAGCTTTAACTTTTTCCGCAATTTCCATTGCATTTCCTTCCTCATCGCCTTCTGCAACCACCACTATTGACGAGGTTTTTTTTCTATTCCAACCTTCCTGCAAGGTACTTATTACTTCAGTAATTGAGGTGGATGTTTCAGGTACCATTACTAATTCTGCTCCTCCACCAATACCTGACCTAATTGCTATATAGCCGGAATCTCTACCCATCACTTCTACAAAAAATAATCGGTTGTGAGAGTTAGCCGTATCTCTGATTTTATCTATAGCATCCAGGGCTGTGTTTACTGCAGTATCAAAACCAATGGTGTAATCGGTGCCATATAAATCATTGTCGATTGTGCCTGGTGCACCTACGGTAGGAATGCCATATTCTTCAAAAAATATTTTCGCACCAGTAAACGTTCCATCACCACCTATCGCTACCAGACCTTCAATGCCGTGTTTCTGCAACTGTTCGTAGGCTTTTTTACGCCCTTCTTTGGTCATAAATTCTTTACTACGGGCAGACTTCAGGATGGTGCCCCCTTTTTGGATGATATTACTAACAGAAAAGGAATTCATAGGCTCTATGTCTCCTTCAATCATGCCGTCATATCCTCTGTAGATTCCAAAAATTTCTTTTCCATGGTATATTGCACCTCTTACGGCTGCTCTTATACAAGCGTTCATACCCGGAGCATCTCCGCCTGAAGTGAATATGGCTATTTTATTCATAGTTGGTTTATTAATAAAAATCAAAATTAAGAGAATTGCTGGTTGAATGCCTAATTAAAAATGAAAAAGGATTAACAAGTATGCAAATTAATTATACTAAATTTTTAGCTTTGAACGGATTTGAGCAAATTGGAATACTATTTAACAGTCTTTTTTAACCTATTAATCAAACTAAATTTGAGCTTTTAGAGATGCAGAATTGATATTTCTGAATTTTAAAAAGATCTTTATAAAGAAACTATGTCACTAAATGTACAAAAAATTCCATTTATCAGGTTTCCAAATATAACTGACTCTGTAAAAATAGTGATTAACGAGGTGTTGGAAAATGGGGTATATTTTAATGGGGAATATACCAGACGTTTTGTGAAAGATTTTTCTGAGTATTTAAATTTAGACAGTTGCATTCCTACTGCTAATTGTACTGATTCACTTGAAATAATTTTAAGAGCTAAAAATATCACTAAGGACGATGAAGTGATAGTGCCAGCTTTCACCTGGTTTTCAGATGCATCGGTGGTGGAATTGGTAGGAGCTAAATTAGTTTTTGTGGATATTGATCTAGTTCATTTCGGAATGGATGTAGATGATTTTGCTTCTAAAATCACAAACTACACAAAGGCTGTT
The DNA here is from genome assembly GCA_038258905.1 of Cytophagales bacterium. Taxonomy (GTDB): domain Bacteria; phylum Bacteroidota; class Bacteroidia; order Cytophagales; family Cyclobacteriaceae; genus Marivirga. The sequence goes on along the minus strand of JBBSPJ010000056.1, from coordinate 1,586 downwards.
ATCTTACCTCATCTATTTGGAGTGGCTCATCCTCAAATAAATGCTATAAAAACCATTTGCAATGAAAACAATATCTTCTTAATAGAGGATTGTGCTCAAGCTCATGGTGCAAGTTTAAATGGTAAGCTTGCTGGTACTTTTGGAGATGTAGCAGCTTTTAGTTTTTACCCAACCAAAAATTTAGGAGCATTAGGTGATGCCGGAGCTATTTTAACCAATGACACTGAATTAGCAGAAAAATGCCGATTATGGGCTAATCATGGTCAAATAAATCGTAATAATCATGTGCAAATCGGTAAAAACAGCAGAATGGATGAATTACAAGCTGCTGTTCTCAGTACTAAACTCCCTTATTTAAATCATGAGAATAATAAAAGAAGGGAATTTGCAGGTGTATATTTCAACCAACTTAATGATTTACCTATTACCTTACCAATGAACTATCCGGGTCATGTTTATCACCAATTTGTAATTATGACCGAGGAAAGAGATCAATTGAAATCTTATTTGAGTGATAATAATATCGAAACTGATATTCATTATCCTAATGCTTTAGTGAATATGGCTCCTTTCAAATATCAACATACGGAAAGCTTTGAAAATGCGTTAAAGGCCGCAGAAACTGTACTTTCTTTACCAATTCACCCTAACCATTCAGTTCAAGATATTCATGTTATTTGCGAAATGGTGAAAAGCTTTTTTAAGGAATAAATCTTTTTTTCAATTGTAGTATGATTTTATGTATTTCTCTTGAAGGTTTTAAAAGAAGCGTTAATATTCCGAATACCAAAACTAGTACTGTAGATAAAAATACTGTATTTAGATAGACGTTTTCGAGGGTAGGTAAAAAATATACCACAAAAAAAGTTATTGCTGAAATGAGTAGAGAGGTGAGTGTTCCTTTAGAAAAAGGTTGAAATTTAAATCGGTTCCAGATGAATAGCATTTTTATTAAGTTATATAAAAATAACGAAACGAAAGAGGCAATAGCTGCTCCAATTAGGCCATAAAGGGGTATTAAAAGAATGTTTAAAATTATAGTTAAAAGTGCAAGAATAAACACAAATATAATATTTGATTTATACAATTTTGAAGAGATGATAATTTCGGAATTAACGCCAAAACCCATCTCCATAATCTTACCTAAACCTATTAAAACAACCACCCATTTTCCAGCTTCATAATTTTCTCCATTGGGCATTATGCCATAAATATTATCTAAATTGAGTACTATTAGTAAAAAAACGAAACTTCCTAAAATCAATTGATTAATGCTTGATTGTTTATAAATTTTTTTTATTTCATCAACTCGCTCAAATTCAAATGAAGTAGCAATTATGGAGTCAGACATCTGAGATATTGCTCGCCTGGGTATTTCTATTACTGTAGCCATAAAGAAGGCAATTACATATATTCCATTGGCCTTTAAGCCTAAATACCCCGTCACCATTAATTGGTCTATTTGCAATACTATTACCGAGCCAACTGCACTTGCCATGATGAAAAACATGTACTTGAGCAATACTTTTAAAAAAGATTTTTCAATTTGAAATATTGAAAAATCTAATGTTAATTGTTTTTTAGCT
>JBBSPJ010000055.1:0-16059 GCA_038258905.1 Cytophagales bacterium | reverse complement strand
TTTTCCATGGCATCCAAGTCGTGCGACCAATCATCTTTTAGCGGTACACCTTTCCAACTAGCACCGGTAGCTTCGGCTACTCTAATTAAAGACATATAAGAAGGATCAGCAGAAACTACATTACCTCCATTGAAGAAGAAAACCATTCCTACTTTTTCTAATAAATCAGAGGAGCCAGGACCCATCATAATATTTTCGGGAGCTACTCCTTCTTTTTCAGCAATTTTGTCTATCAAATCAAACAATTCTCTCCACGCATAGCGATTGCCTAAGGCAGCAGCTCCTTTGAAAGCCTCCAGTGCTTTAGCAGAAGGTCCATATGGGTTTTCATTGGCATTGAGTTTAGCGGCTAATGCCTTGGGATCTTTAAAAGGCTGGTGGATAAACTCCTTAAAAAACGGACTGTATTGAAAATTGCCGTGTAAATCGGCCTTCAATCGTGTTCTTGGCATTTCGGCTATAGAGAAATGAGGGGCAAGCGCTAAGCCTCCCATGGTTAAAAGTCCCGTTTTAAGCCAATCTCTTCTGTTAATTGATTTAGGATTCATAGTTTATTTGTTTTTTGATTTATCGATCAAATGCATTAGGATTATGGTCTAAGCACTTTCTGATGGATAATTTACAAAGTGTTTTTAGTAAAATAAAATATGGATAAATAAATTTTAACAGTATTAAAATTGGTTAAATAATTAAAATATGAAATATTATTAAATATTAATTCAATAATTCTAAATATTGAAATTCAGCTCTTGTAAAATAAAGGCTTATTAAAAATATTGAAAATTTAGGGTATTTGTAAAATTTTATATTTTAAAGTTGATTATTGAATAGTGAATCAATACCTTTTATTATACCATCATTTTATTCTATTTTGGGGTGCTCATGAAAATTGAGAATAATTAAATCAAAAAAAATCTCTCAACAGATTAAAACAGCATGGCTAAAAAATTAGATGATATAGATTACCAAATACTGGCATTGCTTTCAGAAAATGCCCAAATGCCTTATACTGATGTTGCCAAACAGGTAGGGGTAACCAGTGGGACTGTTAACCTAAGAATGAAAAAGCTCACGGAGTTAGGCGTGGTCAAAGGTACTACCCTCAGTTTAGACTATGCACAGATGGGGTGGGGGCTTACTGTGTTTGTATTTGTGCACTTAATTAAAAGTGCTGACTATAAGCAAGTGATAGCTTCCCTAAAGGAAATTCCTGAAGTGGTTAAAATTCATCATATCACTGGAAAGTATGGCGTATTTGTAAAAGTACATGCTAAAGACACGCAACATTACAGGAATGTGTATGAAGATAAAATTTTACTCGTTAAAGGCATTGACAGCACCGAATCTTTTGTCTCCATAAATGAAGATTTGAATAGGCATATTTTGTTTGGGGAGGGGTGATTTAGATTATGATCTGCTACTGAGATGTTTTGAATCCTTGTTTTATTTGATTTAAGTTTTTGCTATATGTTGAATGATTGAATGGAACTAGAAAAATAGAAATAGCTGTAAATCAGTTTTTTTATAAATCCGCTTTTATTTTAATGCATTTAAGTATAAACTAATACTTTGGCTGTTTTCTGAAAATAGCATCCTTTATGAGGTCGATTAGTTTTTCTAATCCCTGTTGAGGATTTTTCAGGGAAAGCAATCCTCTTATCGAAGCGTCATCGGTCGTGCAAGAAAGCAATATTTATAATTAAAAGGTGAATAAGTCAAAGGAATATCAATAGTTCCAAATTCAAGCCTACTTCCTTTGTGCCACCTTCCAATAATGCTTCTATTAAAAAAAACACTTTGTCAATACATTAAACTTCCTTTTCACTTATTCTAATCGAAAAATAAAATTCAATCCTCCAATTCTAAGCTTTTTGGCTTACTTTAGTAATGCAATTCACTTCACAAATAGAACAATTAGCAATTTCTATATTCTAGAAGTATTCATCGAAAAAATATAAAAAAGGAATTAATGAATCAGTGTTTATTACTTAAAATTTTATAGTTTTAAAGATTACAACATCAATCTATGAATAAAAAAGACCTCTCTGAACGAGATATTTGCTCCAAGTTTATCAACCCGGCTATAGAAAAAGCGGGCTGGGATATGAAAAAGCAAGTGAGAGAAGAGGTAGGCTTTACTGATGGCCGGATCATTGTGCAAGGTAAAATGCACACGAGAGGCAAAAGAAAAAGGGCTGATTATATACTGTATATTAAGCCCAATATGCCCATTGCCATTATTGAAGCCAAAGACAATAAAAAGTCCGTAGGAGATGGAATGCAGCAAGCATTGGAGTACAGTGAAATTCTTCAAATACCATTTGTTTTTACTTCCAATGGTGATTCATTTCTATTTCATGATCACTCCGGACAGTTTGGTCAACTAGAGCAGGAATTGACACTAGATCAGTTTCCTGGCCCGGATGATTTATTGCAGGCTTACCTGAAATTCAAAGGTTTAACAGAGCCTAAGGCTAAAGAAATTGCAACGCAAGATTACGACCTTGATTTAAGTGGTATGACTCCAAGATACTACCAACAAAATGCTGTTAACAGAACAGTAGAAGCTATTGCAAAAGAGCAAAACAGGATATTGTTGGTGATGGCTACGGGTACTGGTAAAACTTATACAGCCTTTAACATAATCTGGCGGTTGTGGAAGTCTGGAATCAAGAAAAGAATACTGTTTTTAGCAGATAGGAATGCTCTGCTTACGCAAACAAAAAATGGGGATTTCTCACCTTTCGGTAATGATATCATGCATATCATCAAGAATAGGAAAATAGATAAGTCTTATCAGATTTATTTTGCCCTATATCAAGGTCTAACTGGAAATGAAGATATAAAAAATGCCTATAAAGAATTTAGTCCGGATTTCTTCGATCTTATTGTAATAGATGAGTGCCATAGAGGTAGTGCTTCGGAAGCTTCTGCCTGGCGACAGATATTAGATTACTTCTCTTCTGCCACCCAGATAGGGATGACAGCTACTCCAAAAGAAACGAAAGATATTTCCAATATTCAGTATTTTGGCGAGCCGGTTTATACCTACTCGCTCAAACAGGGGATTGAAGATGGCTTTCTTGCGCCTTATAAAGTAATTCGGATTAGTACCACTATTGATGAAGGGTGGCGACCTACAAAAGGGTTGCGCGACAAATTTGGCCATGAGATAAAAGACCGCATTTATAACTTAAAGGATTACGACAGGTCATTGGCAGTAGATGAACGCACACAACTGGTGGCACAGAAAATTACGGAATACCTGAAATCCTATGATAGGTACGCTAAAACTATAGTGTTTTGCACTGATATTGACCATGCTAATAGAATGCGAATAGCATTGATTAATGAGAATGCAGATTTGGTCGCCAAACACCCTTATTATGTTGTAAAAATTACGGGCGATGATGAGGTGGGAAAACAGGAGTTGGATAACTTTATGGATGTGGAAGAACGCTTTCCTGTTATAGCCACTACTTCCAAAATGCTAACGACAGGCATGGATACAAAAATGGTGAAACTAGTGGTGTTGGAAGCCAATATTGGTTCCATGACGGAATTTAAGCAGATCATAGGACGAGGTACACGAATAAGAGAAGCAGAAGGAAAAGTGTATTTTACCATTATGGATTTCAGAAAAGCTACCAACTTATTTGCGGATCCTGATTTCGATGGTGAACCAGTTCAAATATATGAACCGGGACCGGATGAACCTGTGAACCCTGATGATAAGGAAGATGACGATCCAGATGATGACGAAAATCCCGATGGTAAATCAGGGGGTGAAGATGGCAAAGAAGGAAATCCGCCAGATATAGGAACAGGAGAGGAGTCTGGTGAAGGATTTGAGCCAAAGAAATACTATGTTAATGAAATACCTGTTACCGTTGCACATGAAAGAATTCAATATTATGGAGCAGATGGCAAGCTAATTACTGAGTCATTAAAAGATTATACCAAAAAGAATATTCAAGATGGTTTTGCCTCTTTGGAGGACTTTATCCTGAAATGGAATAGTGCGGAGAAAAAGCAGGAATTGCTGGCCGAACTAGCGGATCAGGGTATTCTTCTGGAAGCCTTAAGAGAAGAAGTGGGGAAAGACATGGATGATTTTGACTTGGTTTGCCATGTTGCTTTTGACCAACCGGCACTAACTAGGAAAGAAAGGGCAGACAGTGTCCGGAAAAGAAATTATTTTGGCAAATACAGTGAGCAAGCCCAGAAAGTGATCGAAGCACTGCTTTCAAAATATGAAGATGAAGGCATAACGTCTATTGAAGAGAACTCAGTGTTGAAGTTAAAGCCTTTAAATGAAATGGGCTCTCCAGTAGAATTGGTGAGAGCATTCGGCAAAAGAGATGATTTTGAGAAAGCGATAAAGGATTTGGAAAGGGCCTTGTATAATAATATAGCCTAATTTGAGAATCATGAAGAAAAATTTTCAAATCAATAATAGACCGGAATTAAAGGAGTACAGGAAAAACCTCAGAAATAATGGCACTACTGCTGAGTCATTTCTGTGGAATTACCTAAAAGCTAAACAATTGGATGGCAGAAAGTTCAGAAGACAATTTAGTGTAGGCAATTATATTCTGGATTTTTATTGCCCGGCAGAAAAGCTTTGCATTGAACTGGATGGTGCAGGCCATTTTACTGATGCTGGATTAAAATATGATGAAGAAAGAACGGAGTATTTGAATAGTTTGGGCATTAAAGTAATTAGATTTGAAAATATAACGGTATTTGAGCATACGGAAAGTGTGTTGGAAGATATAAAAAGTAATTTTAATTTGGAGTAAGATCCTGCAGGCCTGTGGGCTGCAGGTAAAATACCCCTCAGTCCTGCGGACAGCTCCCCTAAAACAAGGGAGCAGCAGATTGTGCAAAACATTCACAGCCTGCGCAGCATTGATTTTCACCTTCAAAAATAGATGAGAAATTGAATGATAATATTAAACCTACCAAGCCTGCTCGAGGCAGTTCCCCTCCTTCAAAAGGAGGGGTGCCCGAAGGGCGGGGTGGTTCTAACTAACTTGCCCGAAGGGCGGGGTGTTCCAAATTACACAACCGCAGGGCGGGGTGGTTTTATCTACCCAGTCCGAAGGACAGGGTAGTTCTAACTAAAAACCCGTAGCAATAGATAGTTTCATCTAACTTTACCCAAGACCAAGTTAATCCAATAAATCAAAACACAACAATAAACGCTAAATGACCATAACAACTAACATAAAAGCCATACGCGATATAATGCGTAAAGACACTGGAGTAGATGGCGATGCACAGCGCATATCCCAAATGGTGTGGATGCTTTTCATGAAGATATTTGCCGATAAGGAAGAAGAATGGGATTTAACCATCGAAGATTATGAAAGCCCAATAGCTGATAAACTGAAATGGCAAAATTGGGCTTCGGATGATGAAGGCTTAACAGGCGATCAGTTGATGGAATTCATCAATAATGAGCTGTTTCCAGCACTAAAGGATTTAGATGTAACCATTTCTCCTCAGGCCAAAATTATCCGCTCTGTATTTGAAGACACCTATAATTACATGAAGAATGGCACGCTGTTCCGCCAGGTGATTAATGAGATTGATAAAATTGATTTCAACAATACGGAAGACCGCCATCTTTTCAATGATCTTTATGAAACCATATTAAAGGAACTGCAATCTGCTGGCTCTTCAGGGGAGTATTACACACCCAGAGCCGTAACGCAATTTATGGTGGATATTACCGCTCCAAAATTAGGAGATACCGTATTGGATCCTGCTTGTGGAACAGGTGGGTTCTTGACTTGTGCGATTGACTTAATGCGAGAGCAGGTAAATACAGCAGAGGAAAGAGAAAGATTGCAGAAAGGCATAAAAGGAGTAGAGAAAAAGCCCTTACCGCATTTATTATGCACCACCAATTTGATGTTGCATGGCTTCGATTTACCCGCAGTAAGCCGAGATAACTATCTCAATAAACCGTATAGCGATTGGGGAGCAAAAGACAAAGTAGATGTGATCCTGACTAATCCTCCTTTTGGTGGAGTGGAAGAAGATGGTACGGAAACCAACTTCCCTCAAAAATTCAGAACAAAAGAAACTGCCGACTTATTCTTGGCTTTGATCATACGCTTATTACGTGATGGTGGAAGAGCTGCCGTAGTATTGCCTGATGGTACTTTATTTGGCGAAGGCGTAAAAACCAGACTGAAGGAAGAGCTAATGGAGAAGTGTAACCTGCATACTATTGTGAGGTTACCAAATGGCGTATTCAACCCCTATACCAGTATTAAAACCAATCTATTATTCTTTGAGAAAGGAACGCCTACTAAAGATGTGTGGTACTTTGAGCACCCATACCCAGCAGGAGTAAAAAGTTACAATAAAGGAAAGCCGATCAATATCAAAGAATTTGATTTAGAGAAGGATTGGTGGGAGAACCGGGATGATGAAAAGTTTGCCAAAAACGCCTGGAAGGTTTCTGCTCAAGACATTAAGGACAGAAATTACAATTTAGACATCAAAAACCCGCATGAGGAAAGTGATGATTTAGAAAGCCCTGAAGTGATTTTGGGGCAGTACAGAGCAAGCACTCAAAAGATCAACAGTTTACAAGAAGAGATCATCAATGTTTTAACTGAAGCGTTAAAGTAATGCAGCTACTACAACATTTTAAAGAACTCACTATACATCCAAAGAATTCTAAGGAACTTAAAGGATTGATTTTGCAATTAGCTGTACAAGGCAAACTTACCCAGCAATGGCGAGCAGATAACCTAGCTGTTGAGCCTGCTTCTGTTTTAATTGAAGAAATTAAAGAAAAGAAAGAACAGCTTAGCAAGGAAAAGAAAATAAAAAAGGAAAAGCCCTTACCATTAATAACACCAGAAGAAATCCCTTATCAATTACCTAGTAGTTGGGAGTGGTGTAGATTGGGTACATACATCCATAATTTTGGTCAGAAAAAACCTAATAAAAAATTCGAATATATTGATGTTGCCTCAGTAGATAATCGGAGAGGTGTATTAATTGAAGATTTGAATATAATATCTCCTTCAGAGGCTCCCTCTAGAGCACGTAAAATTGTGCAATCTGGCTGTGTTATTTATTCGACAGTACGGCCTTACTTACTAAATATTGCAGTTATCGACAGAGATTTCTCTCCAGAGGCAATAGCTAGTACAGCATTTGCAGTATTAAATCCATTATTAGACTGTTCTGAGTATTATCTATACCATACATTAAGATCATTGTTCTTTATTGAGTATGTAGAAAGTTGCATGAAAGGTGTGGCTTATCCAGCAATAAATGATTCCAACCTATTAAAAGGTGTCATTCCTATCCCTCCAATTGAAGAACAAAAAGCCATAGTTGAAACCGTAAATCAACTCTTTGCCGAGGTGGAGCAATTAGAAGAGCAAACCAGAGCGCGTATCCAACTAAAAGAAGATTTTGTTACTTCTGCTTTACTAGATTTAGCGACCAAAGATACAGCTGATGAGTGGAGTTTTCTACAACCGCATTTTCAAACCTTTTTTACGGAGAAAAGTGCGGTAAAAAATCTTCGAGAAACTGTATTGCAGTTAGCAGTACAAGGTAAGCTAACGCAAAAATGGCGAGCTTCCCGAAAGCTTTCGGGACAAGATGTAGAGCCTGCTGCTGTATTACTAGAAAAAATCAAAGCGGAGAAAGAGCAGTTGATCAAGGAAAAGAAGATCAAGAAAGAAAAGCCTTTACCAGCTATTACTGAAGAGGAAATGCCTTATGAGTTACCTGAGGGTTGGGAGTGGTGTCGAATGCGAGACTTATCGTATTCTATAGTGCCAAATCGAGATAAACCTAAGTCCTTTACGGGTGGAATTACATGGTTGACAACTCGTAATTTAAGCAAAAAGCATAGTCATATTATACATTTAGAAGCTGATAAAAAATTAAGCTCATCTGAGATTAAAGAATATAATGCTAGATTACTTCCTCCATATTCAGTGGTGATGAGTTGTGTAGGACAGTTTGGTCAGTCTGCAGTACTTGATAAAGAATATTCATGCAATCAGCAATTACACTGTTTTGTTCCGTTAGGCCATATTAATTCATTTTATATTAATTATTTGATTAAAAATGGTGAATCAGTTTATAAAGACATGGCTAATGCTACAACCATCGCATATCTGAATAAGACCAAATGTGAAAGTTTACTAGTTTCGCTGCCTCCTAGTGATGAACAAAAAACGATAGTTGAAATGGTGAAGTCCTTAATGGCTTTATGTGATCAGTTAGAGCAAGAAATTGAGCAAAATACTCAACAAGTAGAACAACTGATGCAAAGTTGTTTGAAGGAGGTTTTTGAGGGTAATTAAATTGAATTAAATCAACCAAAATGATATAAAGTATGGCATTATTTGAAAATAATAAAGAGCAATTAAACTACTTAGACGAGGAAAGAAAAAAGTTGTGGGAAAGAATTGCAGATGTAGAGACTACAATGGAGTCTATACGAGATGAGATAAATCATAAATCCTCAGATTCAGAAAAGGAAGCTAAAGTTCATTCTAAAAAAGCTGCTGAGTTTAGAAACAAAACTGAGGCTCGTTTAGAAGAAGCATCAGATTTTCTTGATTCTATAAATATTGAACTTGAGAAATCCAAAACAATACTTGAGCAGGTGGGCACTGTGAAAGAAAAAGCCACTAATTCCCTAGAAGAAATTCAACTATCACTGGGTAAGGTAGAGGAATTAGAATCTTCTTACAATGAAAAGCTTGAAAAGCTGGATAGTCATATAGTAAGCATTGAGTCATTTTTTGGCAAGTATCCTGATCTTGATAAAGAGCTTTCAGACGTAGATGAATTTGTACAAAAGATTGAAGAGAATAAAAAGAAATCTTCATTGACTCTATCAGAAATCAACAAAAAGAAGACTGATTTAGATGAGCTTTACTTAGATATATTTGGATATGAAGATACAGATGAAGAAGGAAGTGTTATCAATGTGGATGGGCTAAAAGATAAACTTGAAGAAAGCTATGAAAAATTAGAGGGTCAGATTGATGACTCCTCAAAAGCCATAGAAGAGATTAAAACAGAATCTATTAACAATTTCAAAGAGTTTGAAAGCGACTATAAAGATGAATATAACAAGATTAATAATGAGATAAAAAAGCTGTTGCCCAATGCTTTAACTGCAGGATTAAGTGCTGCTTTTTCTAACAAAAAGAAGGAAGAAGAGGATTCTGCAATTTCCCATAGAAATCAATTTAATATTGGTATTGCAATATTAATTATCGTAAGTGTCATACCAGTAGCTCTTAGCATAATTTTTATTGTTGACAATGTACCATTGGAAGAAGTATTAAATAGACTGCCTAGAATGGTTTTGGCCATTTTACCAATATATATTCCTGCATTTTGGGTTGCTCATTCAGCTAGTAAAAAACTAAATCTCTCTAAGAGATTAATTGAGGAATACTCGCATAAGGAGGTTTTAAGTAAAACATATGAAGGTTTATCAACTCAAATTTCCAATATTGATGATACTGCGGAATCCGAAGCATTGAGAATTAAATTGCTTTCAAACTTCTTACAGGTGTCCTCTGAAAACCCAGGTAAACTGATCTCTAACTATGAATCAACAGATCATCCTATAATGGAAGCATTGGAACAAAGTTATAAACTACAATTAGCTTTAGATAAGTTAGGAGATATACCTGGTATTGGCAAAGTGACAGCTATACTAGAGAAAAAAGCGAAGCAAAAGCTTGAAGAGAAGGCTGAGAAAACCAATAAAGCTTTAGAAGAGGAAGAAGATAATTGATAGAAATAGCTGAAAATGCTCCAAAAAAGACAAAAAATTTCAAAATTTTTGGACACATCTTTGATAATTAAAAATAATGAGGATAATAGAAGAATTAAAGAACATTGGATTTGAAGAGGTAGATAAAAAGATCACACCTATGACCTTAATTAACACAAAATGTACAATTGCTTTTAACGATTATGTTATTATAAAATATAGTGGTGGAACACATATGATTGAAGATTTTGAAAAAGTTATTCCATTTCTCAAGCAAGAAAAGCTTATTTAGCATGAAAATGAATCTAAATGGTGGGGTACTAATTGTTGGGTCATTGTTTTGGCAAGATGACTTGAAACCTGAAAAGGAAGATGGTATCAGAAAACAATGGAGAGAGAACCGATTAGTAGAAAAGAATTCGGTGGATGTGATGGTTCCTATTCGTTATGGAAGATTATCAGGCCAAAAGAAAAACGACAATCAAGTATACACCATGGTGTTTGATAAATCTCTGCACGCAAAAGATTTTGGAATAGCTAAAGCAATTCCTTTTCAAAACGTGATTACCTCCTGGCAAGAACTTGAATCTGAAGTGGTCGAAATGTCAAAAGCGGAGGGTACGGGTAATTCCTTTGTCAAAGGAATGAAAGCATGGTGCGTTTGTTCAATTATTTTTAATCCTAAAGTATCTCTGGAAACACAGGCTTCTACTTTAAAGAAGTGGCATGAAAACCTTAAAAGTAATCTTGAAGGATATGGTCACTTGTCCCAAGCTCGAAATCGATATTGTGTAGGCGAGGAGGGAGAATTGTTAATTAGTTGGCCTAAATATGCAGATGATTTTGATTTTCTCATTGCTACCAGCACTAAAGCTGAATCTGATATGTCTAAGATAACACCTGAAGAAATAGTGAAATACATAGTGAATCGAGACTACTTTTTACTAAATAGAAAGGCTCGAATACAAACTTTTCAGGATATAGATATAGAAAAATTGACTGGACCAAATGTTTAATGATTAAGTTAATCAACTTTATAGTTGAATTTAATTAAATTATAAATAATAAAATACACTTATTAGTTTAAAATGAAAATAACTTATACCTTTGCAGGACGTTAATAAAAAGAAAGAAGTTGAAGCTTTTCTTAAAAGCTTTAAGCAATTGAGCAAGATGTGGGGAGTCCTTTTCCTCGGAAGAGGTAAAAACCTACAAACTTTGGCTTCTCTTGAAATCACACCAGTATTTCGAGAGAAGATTTTGTATGACTTGAAAGCAACAGATTATTGTGAAGGCCCAAAAGATGAAGACTTTTACGGAGGTAAGGAAATGTGGGTTTTTGGTACAGAGGTAAAAAATCAAGAGGTATATATTAAGATCACTCTTGGCCAACCAAGCACTCAAACTATCTGTATTTCATTTCATATTGCGGAACATCCAATGAAGTACCCGCTAAAAATAACAACATGAAAAGTCCAATCACAGGTAAAGAAATGAAAATAGCTTCTGCAAAGCAGAGGTTGACTTTCAGAAAAGAAGAGTTTGAATTATTTTGTAAGTTTTATGTCTGCGAAGATACAGGAGAGCAATTCACAGATACAAAACTGGACGAATGGAATTTAAACCTATTGCATAATTTATACCGTGCAAAGCATAGTATTCCATCCATTGATGAAATTAAGTTAATAAGGAGTAGTTACGAATTAAGTGCTACTAAAATGTGCGATATTTTAGGTTTTGGTGCGAATACCTACGGGAACTATGAAAATGGTGATGTGCCTACTTTAGCTAATGCACGATTGATAAATCTAGCATCCAAGCCTAAAAATTTTATTCAATTAGTTGAAGATTGGGATGAAGAAGATCAATCAAAAAAGGAAAAAGTAATTAGTATTGTAGAGAAAAAAATAGCTGAAAATCGAAAGAAATATTTTAAGTCTGACCTGAAGGAATATTTATTAGGAGGCGATAATGTCGATGAATTTACGGGGTTTAAAAAATCTAATTTTGAAAAATTCGCAGAGATGGTAGTTTTTTTCTCACTCGTTTCAGCTTGTTATAAAACCAAGATGAATAAATTGCTATTCTATGCAGATAATTATGCATTTAGTCAGACAGGATATTCAATAAGTGGATCAAAGTATCGTGCAATAGAAAGAGGACCAGTTCCTTACAGGTATGAATCTATATTTGATGAACTTGCGGAAAATAATGTCATTGACATCTTTTTTGAAGATAAGGGCGAATTCACCACTAAGCTTTTAAAGGGGAGAGATGATCGTCCATTCAATAAAAGTCTGTTTTCTGAAGCGGAATTACAAATTTTAAATAAAATAGCAGATAAATTTAAAAATAGCTCAATAAAAGAAATAGTAGATTTAAGTCATGAAGAGATTGCTTGGAAAAACAACATCGCATCTCGTCAATTAATTTCTTATCAGTACAGTGCTATCTTAAGAGGCATATAAGGGTAATTAACTGTAATAAACCGAGATTTAACATATCGATAAAAAGGTTTTTAATCTGCTACCTGCGTATCCCTATTTCTAGCAACTTCCTAGTAAGTAGTTTTTGTCATATCATTTTCAAAAAGTTTATATTAAAGTATGCAAAAAAAATACGCGTTATTATCCGATTTAGCAGAAGAAAAAAATTACGACAAATATCTAGATGCCCTACAACAGGAGGGTTTGTCAAAGGCATTCGCTAATCAAATAAGATCTGTTTTATCCGGAGACGATGAGCAAGTGCGTATTGAGAAATGGAGCCAGCTTCAAATCCCAATTGAAGAAATTAAAATCCTTAAGCAGTTAGCCAGTCCCTATTATATTGGCTACGGTAATCCCGCAGCAGATCTACTAATTGTAGGGCAGGAAAAAGCCTTTGATGTAGTGAATAATCCTGAGCTCTTATTGCTTGAGAGTATTAATAATGCATTTCAATGGAGAAAAATAATTGAAGGCAAAGGAGCAGAATTAGAATTTAACCCTGCGAACCCACGAGAAAAGCATAGAAAACCTTTAAAAGCAAACCATACCTGGAGCAAGTATGCGATTTTAGCAGATGCTTTTTATGGAATTGATTCATGCAGCAAAAATATAAGCAAAGCTCACAAAGAGAGTGCTGGCCTCACACTTTTTGACAAAGCTTTTATCACGGAATGGAATGTCGTTCCTAATAAGAAGAATTCATATACAAATTTGACGGAGTTGAGGAAAACTGTTCTAAGCAGTGATTTTTTTACGTGTTTTAAAAATATTGTGTTTGCAATTGGCTCGACCAAAGTGCAAAATCAAGATAAAATAAAATTAGTTTTTCCAAATATCAAGCTTAACGAATTGCCACTCGGTAATTATGGTAAAAGTAAGGAAAGAAAAATTGCGCATGCTAACGTAAATGGTTCCAATATCATACTCTGCAATCAGCTTAGCGGTAGCGCGGGCTGGAAAAACCATCATATTCAGGAATTGGGTAGAAGGTTGAGAGAGCAGGATTTTTAATAATCTATTCAATTTCCATTCACACTTAAGGTTTATATGTATAGTAAGTGTTCGATTTTATCAATAAAGAAGTAAAAAGTGCCATTAAATATAAACAGATATAGTGGCATTTTGATGAAGATAGTAAAAAAGGCTATAAAGCAAAAAAGCCTCTCAAAATGAGAAGCTTTTAGCGGTCCGGACGAGACTCGAACTCGCGACCTCCTGCGTGACAGGCAGGCATTCTAACCAACTGAACTACCGGACCAATTTCTTGTTTTCAACAATAAAAACTCTTTTTTTAATGTTTTACCATTCCGTTTTCTTTATGGTGATGCAAATGTAGACGCTTATTTTTTAATTGCAAAACTTGTGACGAAAAAAACACCTTTATTTTTCAATTATTTTCGCCTAACTGTACGTGTAGCTGCCTAATGTGCTGAAGGATAATAAGGTAGAATTAATAAATATTTTTCTCATATCTCACAAATTCCTAACCTTATCGAAACTGGCAAAAATTATCATTAAGTTGCATAAATTATTTAAACCGGTAAATGAGTTTTTTTATAATAAATAAATAGTTAGAAAATGTATTTTTTCAATTTAAAAATAGCTATTTTTAAGAATGATGTGTAAATTTATTTATGACGCTTAAACAGTCACTTTATAGCTGTGCTACAAGCAATGATTTTATTTTTCAACTAATAAATGATTATTCTGTTGAAGGCTATTTTTTTTGGAAAAAAAACCAATCAAATAAATTAGTACTAGATGCTACCTTAGCATCTAAATTGAGTTTAACGCATAAGGAAGAATATGATCTTAAAGTCTTAGGAGGACAAGCCCAGGAATTTCTAGAAACCATTATTAATGAGGTGCAACAAGATGTTTCTGAAGTTAATGCAGAGCAACAAATAAAGCATCTTTCAACTGAAAGTTCAACAGGAAAGACAACACTCTTTTATGGGGAATGTAAAATTGCTTCATCAAACAATGAATACATTTTGGTTGCCATCCAAAGTATGCCATTTCTTCCTCTATCCAGGCATAATGATTTATTGGAATTGTTAGACATTGCTGTATGGAAATGGAATTTAGAAACTAACGAGCTAATTATAAATGAGAGGTGGGCTAATATTTTAGGTTATACTTCAGATGAATTGCAACCCCTCACCATCCAATCTTATGAAAAATTAACGCACCCCGAAGATTCTGCTTATTCATTGTCTTTAGTTAAAGATTATTTGGCTGGTAAATCGAATGAATATAGTTGTGAAGTAAGAATGCGTCATAAAGCAGGCTATTGGAAATGGGTTTTAGGAAAAGGTAAAATTATATCAAGAAATAATTCTGGAGAACCTCAATGGTTAGTAGGTTCTCATATTGATATAACGGAACGTAAAGCCCGTGAAAAGGAAATAGATACTTTAGCTTTAGTGCCGCTTAACACTTTATATTCAGTAGTAATAACTGATGAGGTTGGCAAGATAGTTTTTGTGAATAATTCTTTTGAAAACATGACAGGTTATAGGCTGGAAGAAGTCATTGGCAAAAAGCCAGGTAGGTTTCTGCAAGGACCTCTTACAAAATCTAAGGATATTTTATCCTTTAAAAACAATATATTATCGGGAAAACCATTTACTCAAGAAATAACTAATTATACAAAGCAAGGGCAAGAGTACCTGGTTTCCTGCGATGTAAATCCGGTATATAGTATTAAAGGAGAAATTATCAAATATATTTATATTCAAACTGACGTTACAGAAAAAAAAGCAAATCAACAATTTTTAGCCACCTTTAAAAATACCTTAGATCAAACCGAGGATTGTATCTTTATTTTTGATCACGATACATTGCAATTCAATTATGTGAATCAAGGGGCTATAAATATGATGGGGTATAGCGAAGAGGAATTATTGCTATTACATCCATTTGATATTAAGCCTGAATATTCTGAAAGTGAGTTCCGTTTGATGTTGGACCCCTTAATCAAACGTGAAAAAGTTAGTCATAGATTTAAAACAAAACACAAACCAAAAGAAGGTGCTGACATCCCAGTTGAAGTGTTTTTGCAATTTATTCATAATGAGCATGTAAAACCTCATTTTGTAGCCATTGTTAAAAATATTTCTGATGAAATTGAAACCCAAAAAAAGTTAAAGCGACTTTCTTTAGTGGCTGAAAAAACAAATAATTTAGTGCTAATTACGGATGATAGTGGTTATATCGAGTACGTTAACCCAGCTTTTGAAGAAAAAACCGGATATAGTTTAAATGAAGTAATTGGAGATAAACCTGGCAAATTCTTACATGGCAAGGAAACCAATCCAATACATGTAAAGGCAAATAGAGAAGGGTTAAAAAAACTGATACCATTTACTCAGGAAATACTTAATTACTCAAAAGCGGGAGATACATATTGGGTTTCTATCACTTTCAATCCTGTTTTTAATGAAAAGGGCTTGTTAACAAACTTCATTGCTGTTGAAAGTGATATAAGTGATAAGAAATTCAATGAAATGTTGCTCAAAGAGAGTGCAGAAAGACTTCAGTTTGTTTTGAATGGTAGTGAATTAGGTTATTGGGACTGGGAAGCTGATTCTGGTAAAATGACTGTTAATGATCGTTGGTATGAAATGCTGGGATATAATCCAGAGGATTTTAAGCCTAGTATCGAAAATTGGCATGCCTTAGTACACCCAGAAGATATGGGGAAGCTAAACCAGATTATGAAAAATATCTTTCCAGATCCACACAAAAGCGAATTCTCGGTAGAATTAAGGGCGAAACATAAAA
>JBBSPJ010000054.1:0-16503 GCA_038258905.1 Cytophagales bacterium | reverse complement strand
TACCATCGGCCCTATAAAATTTGACTTGTCTTTGTTCAGTAGGGAATTTTGATGTTTTACCTTTTTGGGAGGTGTTATAGCCTTTCTCTATACGATCTTGCTTGATCAATTCAGCAGTAGCTTCAGCATCTTTCCCAACCAGCTTAAAAGTTTCCAGGACTCCCATTTTTATTAACTCAGTTTCTGGATTAATGGTGCTATTTGTTTCTAAATCAATACTAATAGTTAAAGGATCTTCCTTCGCACCTATCACTTCCACTTCTTCCATCATAATTGCGGTAGTACCATCAGGCATCAATACTACATCTCCTGGGCATGCATTCTCAAGGGTCTTAGGTTTAGGGTCCTTCAGGTTTTCATTGACTGCATTTTCCCCTACTAAACCTGTCTCGTTTTCTAAAATGGCATCAGAATTATTAACTGAACTTTCCTCTTGATGAGTTTTGTCTTGTCCTGAATCAAGAGTTTTATTTGGTAGGGACCCCAACCTGTTCATACTGCGACCCATTGTTCTACCCATGCTCCGACTCATTTGTCTGGGCTGGATACCATGTTTTTGGGGACGAAATTCATTGTTCTTTTTATGCCCGTCTTGTGAGGGATCTTTTGGTTGAAATTTACTCATGTTTATAAATTTTAAATAAACATAAATACTTTGGTTGGGAATTGAAAGTGTTGATGGGAATTTTTATGCTGATAACGCCACTGTCTTTGGTGGAACGTAGGATGAAATATACTTCACAGCAGATTTCCCAGTACCTGAGGCTAGATTTCATCTTCTAATTTGCAGATCGAATTGAATTCAGCAAGCGTGTTCTGTGTGCCACAGACCACGGGTATAACGGCAAAGAGGATACAAAACCTTGTTGGTTTTTATAGGGCGATAGCAAAACCCGCAAGGTTTGGAATAGGGAGTTTTTTTAATTTTTAGCCATAAAAAAAGCCGACTCAATTGAGCCGACTTTTTAACTATGAAAAACCAATTATTAATTAATCATTATCGTCATCATCATCATCATCGTCTTCAAATTCATCCTCGAAAGCATCGATGATATCATCTAATCTTTCCCAAATTTGAATAGCTAGCTGGCGATTTCCATCCTCATCATTTGGACTGATCTCGATAATTCCATCTTCATTCCCATCTGTAGCGCTACTAAAATCAATTTTATTAAATAATTCATTCAAATTAAACTGAAGGTTAATTAATTTAGCTTTTCCTTCTTCTAAAGTGATAAAATTATCATCGAATTCAATTTCAACCTCTAATTCATCATCATACCAAAATTCAAAATGTTGATCGCCAATTAAACCAACAACTTTTACCGATTTATTATACAATTCACTATTTCGGTCTTCACTTTCATTAATCTCAAACTCTATTTCTTCATAATTACCTTCCGGTAAATCTACAGAAGCCAATACTGCATCAAGTCCTGAATTACCTTCGATCAAATTAATCACAAAAGGACCGTCTAATTCGATATCCGATACAAAAGAACCTTCTCGATCATCATCATCGTCATCATCACCTTCTAGTTCAAAATCTTCTATGTTAATAAGGAAACTATCAATCTGTAATTCATTCACTCTTGCTTGTGAACCTGTGTTATTGTCATAAAGTGCAGTTACTTTAATAACCGCATTTTCAGACATCCCAACATTATCACTATTACATGAACTCAAAAATATTACTGCTAATAGTATTAAGATGGGTTCAAAAATAAATAGATTTAAAAATCTTTTTTTTCTATCTGTGTTCATAATTTATTTTATTTTAAGTTCTCTTTGTAAGTAAGACGAACACAAGTTTTGAAAAGACGGAATGGTCTTTTAAAAAGACGAATATTTTATATTTTACTTTTATTGAACTCAAATTAATGGGGAAATGAGCTTCACTCTTCTGTAAAAAGAATGTTTGTGAAATTTTATTTATTAAGATGATAATAAATACCAATTCCAAAACTCAAGTTCATCGGGTTAGTATTATTGAAATTTGAGGGAATCAGGTTATTCCCTTTGAATATATTGTTCAATCCATATTGAAATTTTACAGAAGGTTGCACAGAAATGTTTTTAGAAAGCTTATATCGATATTGCACTCCAAGATTAAATCCATATTCCCAATCCTGGTAATCATTTGTAAAATCTCTAACTGTACCCATAACTGACTCCTCCACCGACTGTATTCTAGAAAAATACGGCCCAATAATTATATATGCATCTATCAATTGAATGGGCTGTATAAATTCTGCTGAAACGGTTTGATAATTTACCTTTAAGGTTCTTTGCCCATATCTGGCCTCTATATACTGATTATAAGTTTGCGCACTTTCAGATACAAAATAATAAGAAAGCTGGAGCATTTGATCCCTACGAGTATTCCATTGCACTGATATACCAAGATCTTTGGCCAATGTAAAGCTGGTGTTAGACAAGGAATTTCCACTATTAGCAGCGCGCGAATCATTATTTATTAATCTTGAATTTTTTATCGCACCATTTATTCCAACCCCTGTAAACTGTATAGCCTGTTTGCGTGTATTGTCTTCAAAATGATCTGATTGGACAACACCTTTTATGGTATCCGTTATGAAATTATCACCCCACTCAAAACCGGGTTTTATTTTGTCTAATTTTTGGTATGCACTTAAATTCACTCTTTCCTGTAATAAATCCTGCTTTTCATCAAATGAAATGTTTTCAGTCTTATTTATTGATTCACTATTTTGAGCTAATTGACTACCCAATTCCGTTACTACCTCCTCATTTGTGAGAGCCTCTATTTGTTGATCTGTTTCTGTAAGTAATACCTTAGAATTTATCAAGTCTGGAGCTTCAGTCTTAATTACTCTTGAAACTTCAGTTTTTTCATTTTTGCTAGCGAACTCATTATCCTCCTTCACTCCTGAGAGTTTTTTTGCATTATCAATTGGATCGATAGCATTAAATTCTTTCCGTGCCGTAATAAGCTTTGAATCCGATTGCTGTTGCTCTTTTTCAATTAAAGCTTCTTCATTCACATCTGCTATTTTCTTCAATTCTTCATCCTCGCTTACTGGAGTAGCGACCTTTTCTTTCTTAGCTTTAGCCTGCTGAGTGGTGGTGTCTTCTGTCAATTCAATTCTTTTTTGAGAATTTTGGGAGTCATTTCCCTCCCTTTGTAACTTATCAGTACTATTTAAGGTCATAAATTCATCACTATCAATACTGTCGATTGTATTTAAACTTGATGTGTTATTTTTGATCGGAAATAATACCTGTGAGTCATCAGTTGCTCTTTCATTTTTTGGTACAAATAAAAGAATTAGTACAGCTGCAGTTTTAAGGAAAAACCGAAATCCAGAATGCCAATAATTAACAGGTGCGGGAATATTCTGATCGATATGAGACCATACTTCATCAATATCTAATTCATCCTGAATATTATCCCATACAGATTCCGGAGGATTTTCATCGATCCCTTTAATGAGTTTTTGCCAATATTTCTCAAAGTTGAACTTAGGCATGATACTCTTTTTTAATCCAACTCATTAACAAATGTCTTGCCCTTATGTATTGCGACTTAGAGGTGCTTACGCTTATATTCATTTGCTCGGCAATTTCTTTATGGGAAAAGCCCTCCACTGCAAACAAATTAAAAACCATTCGGGCTCCTTCAGGCAATTGCTTCACTTTATCTAATATATCATCAGTATTAATCTGACTTTGTATAGCATCTTCTCCAAGCTCTTCTTCTCCAAAAGTTTCAGAAATATCAGAAAAATAAGGCATTTTAGAATTAGCTCTATGGTAATCTATGGCGGTATTTCTTAATATTCTTCGCATCCAACCTTCAAAAGAACCTTGCTGATTATACTGTTTTATTTTTTTAAATATTTTAATAAAAGCATTTTGTAAAACTTCTTTAGCCATTTCTCTATCCCCACAGAAACTCAAGGCCACTTGAAAAAATGGCTTTGCGAATTGCCTGTAGAGTTTTTCTTGTGCTGTTCTATCGTTTTTTTTACAGGCTTCTATTAATAACTCTAATGATTCGCTCAGTTCAGTTTTATTGGTTCTTTCTGATTTCACTCTACCCTTATAAAGGTTGATTCTTGAATTCGGTTTATTATTAATGAATATAAACTAGGGTTGATTTGTTTATGTAAAAAAATAAAGGATCCTTCTTCAGAATCGTTAAAATCGTCATCGTTATTGTCATCGTCTTCAAATTTCCCTTTATCTGCATTCATCAAAGCCTCATAGCTTGTGATTGAAAACCAATAATCAGGATTGAATACTATTTCAAAATTATTGGTAGCATTTGTTAATAAAGTAATTTCTCTGCCATCATCTGCATTTAAAACAGGGATATTATAAAAAAAAGACTCATTAATTGGTATAATCAATTTAAATCGCTGTCCATTTCGGCTAAGTATAGCGGTAAATAGAAATGGAGGATTAACATCCTCAAGGTACTCTTCAACTATTTCCCCTAAGTCTTCTGCCAAATCTTCTTCCTCTTCACCGTCAGCCTTGTCCTCTATCCATTCATCAATATCCTCTAAAAGGTCTTCATCTTCTAAATCTCTCATGAAACTGAGTCTGAAATTTAAGTTTTGATAAGACCCTTGCGGAATGTCAAAATTGAGAACAGAGTTATTGTTCGACACATTAACTTTACCCTGATTATCAGCAAAATTCCTTTCTAAATTCACATTAGCCCCTGCACTTCTCTGACCAATAATCTCTATTCTGTTAAACTGAATCTGTAAATTTTCAACTTCTAATCGTCCATTTAGAGCGGTTGAAGATGCCAATCCAAATGATAAATTAACGCTACTGGGTAAGGTTAAATCAGTATCATCATCACAAGAAAATAACAAGAAGGATAATACAATTATTTGTAAATATTTTCTCATATAAATTACGTTTCAATAAAATGACGGTAGAACTACTCCTAAAGTTGGAATGGCTTTGAAAAAAACTAAAGCTTTTTTAAAATAGTAACAGTCTCTTCTAAATGCTCATCCGTAAAATCTAAATGAGTGACTAAGCGCACATCATATTTACCAAAAGTTACCGCTAAAACTCCTGCTTCTTTCATTTTCTGAACAAAATCTGTAGCCATAACCTTGTTAGCCAATCTAAATATTACAATATTAGTATCAACAGGCAATACACTTTCAACATATTCTCGGTCAACTAAAACCTCAGATAGTATTTTAGCGCGTTTGTGATCTTCCGCTAATCGATCCACGTGATGATCCAGTGCATAGCTACCCGCAGCGGCTAAAAAACCTGCTTGCCTCATGCCACCACCCAGCACCTTACGAATTCTCCTGGCTGTTTTAATATCTTGCTCATTACCTACTAAAACAGAGCCTACAGGGCAACCTAAGCCTTTTGACAGGCAAATAGACATAGTGTTAAAATGCTGACCATATTTCTTAGGATCATCTCCCGAAGCAACGAGTGCATTAAATAAGCGGGCACCATCTAAATGCAACTTTAAACCTTTGTCCTGGCAGACCTGGCTTATTTTTTCAATCTCCTCAAAATCATAATAACAGCCACCCCCTTTATTCATGGTATTTTCTAAGGAAACCAATATGGAAACCGGAGCGTGGATATCATCCGGATTATTAATATTATCTAATACCATATCTGAAGTAATCCTGCCTCTGTCGCCTTCCAGCAATCTTACTGATGCCATGGAATTATAGGCTATGCCACCTCCTTCGTATAAATAGATATGAGATTTCTTATCACAGATCACCTCAGTAAGGGGTGAGGTGTGTATTTTAATAGCAATTTGGTTGGTCATTGTGCCTGAAGGACAAAAAATTGCCGCTTCCAATCCAAAATAGGCTGCTGCTTTTTTCTCTAATAAGTTAATAGCAGGATCTTCCTCAAAAACATCATCACCTACCTCTGCATCCATCATAGCAGCTTTCATTTCTGCTGTGGGTTTGGTTACAGTATCACTTCTTAAATCGATCATAGAATTGAATAAATTAAGGATTTAAAATAAGTTAGGTAGCCTTATCTGATCAGTATAAAATTTATTGCGAGAATGTTTTTTATCAAAAGGGATAATTTTCTCTATCCTATCTGTTTTAGGATGGTAGAAAGCTTCAATATAGTAGCCGTGAAGTAAAAAAAGATTCACCTTATACCTATAATATCGGATGGAAGTCACAAACTCTCCCTCCTCATATAGGGTTTTAATCTTCTTAAATAAAGACAAACTTTTAAACTCCTCTACTTTCACCTGACTTATTTATTTCTTCTTAAGTGAATATAAATCTTTTCTTCTATCATTCAAATTTCTTACGCTACCATAAGTGTGTAACTCTTTCAATAAATTCACATCTACATCGGCAATTAAGGTCATTTCGGTATTCGGTGTGGCCTCGGTTTTAACCCCATTGGTAGGAAAAGCAAAATCAGAAGGAGTAAACACCCCTGATTGAGCAAATTGAATATCCATGTTATTTACCTTAGGCAAATTACCAACACTGCCCGCTATAGCCACATAACATTCGTTTTCTATGGCTCTTGCCTGTGAACAATGTCTCACACGCATATAACCATTCTGTGTATCTGTTAAGAAAGGTACAAATAGTAATTTTACACCCTCATCGGCCAACAACCTACCCATTTCCGGGAATTCAACATCATAACAAATGAGCACCCCAATTTTACCACAGTCGGTATCAAAAGCTTCAATTTTTCTACCACCTGTCATACCCCAGGCACTTACTTCTGCCGGAGTCATATGAATTTTCTCATAGGTTTCAAAAGTGCCATCTCTACGGCATAAAAAGCCCTTATTGTATAGTTTGCCCCTACTAATAACTGGCATACTTCCTGTAATAATATTTACATTATAGTTAATGGCATATTCCTGAAAAATTTCTCTTAAAGGCTCAGTATATTTAGCTAATTCACGAATAGCGCTTGCTTCATCCAAATGGTTGAATTCAGCCATTAATGGGGCGTTAAATAACTCGGGAAATAATATAAAGTCACATTTATAACCACTCACGACATCAATAAAGAATTCAATTTGCTCCTGCATAGTTTTTAGGGAGGGTGTTGGCCGCATTTGCCATTGCACCAATCCTAAACGAATTATGGTTTTAGGTAAATTCACGTACTTATCTGAAGGCTCAAAATATATGTTATTCCATTCAATTAAAGCAGCGAATTCCATAGATGCTTTATCTCCCGGCAGGTAGCCTTTCAGTACTTTCTTTACGTGAAAATCATTTGATAACTGAAATGATAATGCTGAATCATATACTTCCTTTTTTATTACTTTTTGGATGTATTGTTTAGCAGAAAACTTATCAGCATATTTTGAATAACTCGGCAAACGCCCACCTGCTAAAATAGATTTTAGGTTAAGCTGCTCTACTAAATCTTTTCTGGCATCATACATTCTACGGCCCACACGCATACCTCTAAATTCAGGATGCACAAAAACATCTATCCCATATAATACATCTCCATCCTCATCGTGAGTCACAAAAGTTTCATCTCCTGTAATTTGTTGATAGGTATGATTATCCCCAAAATCGGAATAATTCACTATAATTGATAAAGCACAACCTGCTACTTTACCATTAACTAGAACACATAGTTGACCCTCAGGAAATTTATCAATCAATGTTTTAATATGTTTTTCTTCCCATAAATCGTCCCAGCCTGCATAGGCTTTCTTCATGGAAGAGATTAAACTTCTGTAATTCTTAAGCTTGAGGTTTTCAAGTGTTATATAATTATCCTGCATATTTTTCGTAAAAAAACTACTTTAAAAAGTCAATTTTATAATCCTCATTTTTCATTTAATAAAAGGATTTAAAATTTAATTGTTGCCAATATTTATTTTAACCCATAGGTTATTAGATGGAATCTAAAATTAAATTACACAAATGTTTGTCATTCCCTCCCTGCTATTTATCAGGGCTATCTTGGGTGACTTTCAAGCAGATACCCCCGATAGCTATCGGGGCTCGTGTAATTGCCTAATAGGCTCTATTTAATATAAAATGCCACAGAATTAATTATTTGAATTTAATAATTAATTCTGTGGCACAAAAAAGTTGTAATATGCTTAAATAGGAACGTTTACATGTCTTTCTGCATGGTAAGATGATCTTACTAAAGGACCTGATTCAACATATTTCAGTCCTCTTTTTAATCCTTCCTCTTTATACATTTCAAAAACATCAGGATGAACATACTCAATCACTTCATGGTGTCTTTTCGTAGGCTGCAAATATTGGCCTACTGTTAAAATATCCAAACCATGAGCTACTAAATCGTCCATAGCAGCAAACATCTGATCTTTAGTTTCACCTAAACCTACCATAATACCTGATTTGGTACGCTTACCGTATTCTTTAGTCAGTTTAATCTGGTCTAAACTCCTTTGGTATTTGGCTTGAGGCCTCACTCTTCTGTATAAATCAGGCACGGTTTCCACATTGTGAGAAACAACTTCCTGGCCTGCTTCTATCATCCTATAAAGCGCATCCCAATTACTTTTCACATCAGGAATTAAGGTCTCTATAGTAGTATCAGGAGATAATTGCTTGGTTTGCACTACCGTTTGATACCAAATTTCAGCGCCTCTGTCTTTCAATTCATCCCTATTTACAGAAGTTAAAACCGCATGCTTCACACCCATTTTCTGAATAGCTTCCGCTACTCTTCCTGGCTCTTGCTCATCATATTCCGGAGGTCTGCCTGTGGCTACTGCACAGAATGAACAACTTCTGGTACACACATTCCCTAAAATCATAAATGTGGCTGTACCGGCACCCCAGCACTCTCCCATATTAGGGCAGTTTCCGCTTTCGCAGATGGTATGCAATTTATGCTCATCAACCAGTTTTCTCACATTGGCGTAAGCTTTTCCAACAGGAAGCTTTACTCTTAACCAATCTGGTTTTTTATTCTTTTTCTTCTCTTCCTGACTTACTACCGGTAAATCTATCATAACACTATTTCCTTTCTCTAATGTAATAAACTCTACTTCCTTGACCCAAATATGATACTCAAAAAAGCACTTGGGTAAAATCTATAATTTTTGGTACCTGTTGGCACTAATTGTATTTCTTTATTAAATATCTCACCTATAAAACCTACTTCAAATCCTGTAATATTACTTTTAAAAGAGCTGAATTCAAATTGTAAAGATGCCCTTACGTTTAATCCTATTGCCAACTCCATCCCTCCTAAACCTGCAAAATAACCTGCCGGCCCTATAATATTATTATTTTGGCCCGGTTGGGATATATCTGAATACCTTACCGTGCCACCCTCTGAGTTTCTTAAAAAATAATCCGATACAAACCCAAGAGAGGGGCCACCCATTAAGACACCATTTATTTGCACGCCTTTTTGTTCTGCTTTTCTGAACATTAAATAATCATAACCATACAACAACCGGGTACTCAACAAATACTTTTCTTTTCCGGCATAATAATTTGAGGTGTTGAAAAAAAATGGATTTCTCAATCTTAATTCCTGTGGATGCCTGATGTGGGCAAACTCAATACCAAAAGACTGATAAAGCCTATCCGTTTTTTTTGCACTATACCTGAAAAAACCTCCTGATATTAAACCACTATTGGTAGCTTTAGTTACGCCAAATAAAAATTCCTGGCCATAATCAAATGGATCATTTTCCTGTGCCATTATGGAGGGTGCAGAAAATGATATTACAAATAAAATAATTAGAAGGCGTTTCATAAGTAACAATATTTGTACAAATTTAAACTTTTAATTGAAACGATAAAAAACCTCGATAGTTTATGTCAACTTCTAAGATAGAGTACCGTCACGCATTACAAACAGATGCCATCCATATTCGTTCAGGTGCGAGTATACAAACTGATGCCCCTGTTGATAATAATGGAAAAGGCTCCTGCTTTTCACCTACTGATTTAGCAGCTACTTCCCTTGCAAGTTGCATGCTTACAGTTATGGGAATATATGCAGATCAAAATAACCTTAAATTAGGAGAAATCCAATGTAATCTCACAAAAATAATGGCCGCTAACCCAAGAAGAATCACTGAAATTCTCATTGAAGTCTTCTGGAAAACTGATTTACAGGAAAGGGAAATTGAAAAACTCAAAAAAGTGGGAATCAATTGTCCTGTAGCTAACAGTTTACATCCGGATATTCACCAAAACATCAAATTTAATGTTACACCATTAGGATGATAACTGGTCTTTTACAGATTGATAGCTGATACCCATATGGGAATTATCATAGGTACAAACACCGCCCTTAATAACTAAAATTTGTGGCGATTGATGTTCTATACCGAATTTTTGCGCAATAGCATTTGAAATATCTCTATAAGATAATAAATCAAGGTAGTAAGCATCTGTATTTTCCATTTCCTCTTCTTTCCAACTTCTTTCCAGCCTATTTAATGCCATTGCGCTGATGGAACAGCTAGTGCTATGTTTAAAGATAACAACAGTTTTATTTTTACTATCTGCTTCAATAGTATCGAGTGCTGCTACATTATCTAATTTTTTCCAATTTACCATACATTATAACAATCAAATATTGAAATTAATTCTCACTCTGACCTGACTCAGGCTTTTCTTCCGCTTTTCTCCATTCATCCGGATGCACTGAATTGTCCCAAATCTGTCCTTCTTTCTTATCGCGTCTCAATTTAGGCTTTTTCTCTTTTACAGAGGAAGGTTGCAAATCTGGCCGCCATATTTTAGACCAAAACATTGAAAGCGACTGTTGAGTTCTGGCTAACCAAGGTATTCCATGTCGCCTGGCAGACAGATATCTACTGCTAGGATGGTAATCCTTACCCATTTTTCTTTTGAGCACATAATCTCCTTCATATTTGGCTATATCTTCAGTAATTCTCTTCATCGTAGCGGTAGGGTATTGCCGTTCAGGCACTGTCAATAACTTATCACTATGTAATTTAGAACGCTCAATTTTAGTAATAGGCCTCATGAGTTTATCATCATCAAAAGGTTTACGCTCCTTCTTAACAGTAACCGTCATCAATTTGTCATCGTCCATCTTTGTTTTTTTATACTCAGGCACCGATGAAGTCATTAATTTTTTATCATCAAAAGGTTTGCGTGGGTCGTCATCTCTTTTGATAGTCATTAACTTATCATTGTCCATTTTAGTACCTTTATAGTCGGAGGCATTCGCTGTTTCTAATTTACTATTATCAAAAGCTTTTCTGTTGGAGTCATCTCTTTTCGTATAAAGCTTATCTCCATCGGTTTTTACTTTTTTCTTTGATTTATCTTCTTTATAGGTAGTTTTATTAGGATTAATTTTTTTATTTTTCCTTTTCTTAACAACGATTTTTCCTTCTTCGGCTATACTAGGATCGAATGGAATTAAAGGCCTTTGCAGTTTCACATCGGAATCGCCAGGCTTACGGCTCTCTGTTTGATAATTGGGTTTGTTATCATACTGTTTGTACCTGGTTTTTTTAGGGGGATTATATTCATTGGTTTCATAATCACTTTTCTTAGCCTTAAAGGGCATAATTTTATTCCAATTCCATTTAAAGGGCCTAAAAAGCTTTACTTCGTTGGCTCCCTTATTAGGATTCCCTTTTATTTTTTTACGCTTTTTAGTTTTAACTTTTCCTTCATCCATTTTTGAAGGGGATGATTTCTCAGTAGTTTGTAATTTTTTACCCCCTGTTTTTTGGGCAACAACCGGTTTCACGGTTACCATGAAAATTAACAGGGAAACAACTATTAACTGAGTGAAATATTTATGATATGATATGTTTTTATTCAAAAAAATTTAAAATTATAGTCTGATAATTCTGCCTAATCAGATAATTAAATAACATGCAATTTTCAATAGTTTATTTATAGCAACAAATTAAATACCAGTTATTTATTACTTCAAAATACAAACTAAATCTAGCTAATAATTCAGTAAAAGTAACAGTTTATCTTTAATTCGTTGTTTTGGCAGAAAATCCTGCTCCAAATCTTTATTAAATGGTACAGGCGTATCAAGGCTTCCTTCTCTCATAACCGGAGCATCTAATGCCTCAAAACAATTTTCAGCTATCCATGCTGCTATCTCTCCGCTAATACTACCAGTTAGGCAATCTTCATTAAATACTAATACTTTCCCGGTTTTCCGAACACTTTTATTTACAGTTTCCTTGTCCCAGGGCAGCAAAGTTCTTAAATCAATCAATTCAACAGATTTATCTGCAAAATCATTCATTATTTCCTTAGCCCAATGTACTCCCATTCCATAAGTAATAAGAGTTACATCGCTCCCTTCCTGCACAACTTTTGCTTTCCCAATCTCTTCGCAATAATATTCATCCGGAATATCCTCTGAAACGGATCGGTATAAAGCTTTATGTTCAAAATAAAGCACAGGGTTTGGGTCTTCGAGAGATGCCGTTAACAAACCTTTGGCATCATAAGGGTTAGAAGGATATACGATCTTTAACCCTGGCGTATGAAAAAACCATGCCTCATTACTCTGTGAATGATACGGCCCTGCAGCCACTCCGGCACCGGTAGGCATTCTTACCACTACATCAGCATTTTGCCCCCACCTGTAAAACGACTTTGCCAAATTATTCACAATCTGGTTAAAACCGCATGTCACAAAATCAGCAAACTGCATTTCAACCATGGTTTTTTGTTTTTTAATGCTCATTCCAAGGCCTATTCCTAAAATAGCCGATTCACATAATGGGGTATTTCTCACCCTGTCTTTTCCAAATTTTTCTACAAAGCCTTCCGTAATCTTAAAAACACCTCCATATTCTGCTATATCCTGGCCCATAATTACTAGCTCAGGGTATTTTTCAAGGGATTGACGCAATCCATCTGAAATAGCATCAATATACCGTTTAGAACTGATTTTATCACTCCTTAATTTAATATTTTCATAAGAGGAAGGAGCGTAAACATCCTCTATTTGCTGAGTATGATTTACCTCAGGGTAAAAATCAGCATCGGCTAACTCCAGGCCTTTATTAATTTCTGCTTTAATGTCCTTTTTAAAAGCATCGATGTCCTTTTGATAAATCATCTTTTCTTCAAGCAAATATTTCTCAAAATTTTCTACCGGATCCTTTTTCGCCCATAAATCAAAGAGCTCCTGAGGTACGTATTTGGTTCCGGAAGCCTCCTCATGACCGCGCATTCTGAAGGTTAAAGCTTCTATTAAAATTGGCTGTGGTTTCTTCCGAATCTTTTTAGCAGCATTTCTAACAGCCGTATAAACTTCAAGTATATTATTGCCATCCACCTGAATACTTTCTATCCCATAGCCCGGGCCTTTATCAATAAAATTTTTGAATTTAAATTGCTCGCTACTTGGAGTGGATAAGCCATATCCGTTATTCTCAATCATAAAAATAACCGGTAAATCCCATACTGCAGCTACATTTAAAGCTTCATGAAAATCTCCTTGTGAGCTACCACCATCACCACTAAAAACTAAGGTGGCTTTGGGTTCGGCTGCTAATTTGTTCGCTAATGCTATTCCATCTGCCACTGCCAGCTGAGGTCCTAAATGTGATATCATACCTACTATATGATATTCATTGGTGCCAAAATGAAAAGAACGATCTCGTCCTTTGGTAAAACCACTCATTTTACCTTGAAATTGAGCGAAAAGCCTTGATAGCGGAATATTTCTGGAAGTAAAAACTCCCAAATTACGGTGCATCGGTAAAATATATTCGTCAGGCTCCAAAGCCAAAGTGGCCCCAACTGATATTGCCTCCTGGCCAATACCAGAGAACCATTTACTGATTTTATTTTGCCGTAATAATATTAACATCTTCTCCTCAATTAAACGAGGCAACAAAATTTGCTTATAGAGGTTAATAAGTTCTTTTTTGGCTATTTTTTCTTTGTTGAATTGCATAATAAAAAACTTCTGCACAAAAGTGCATTAAAAAGATGGAAAGAGATGTTTTTCCTATTAAATATTAATGGTCAGTTAATAAGTTTTACCTTTAACCTCCGATCACAAAATTAAAGTAAAGCATCAATCTGTAAAAGGTCGGTATATTTTTTATTTTTGAATTTCAAATTAGCATATGATTAAATATAATTCTTTCACTTTAGATAATGGCCTTCGTGTTTTTGTGCATGAAGATAAAAATACACCCTTAGCGGTACTCAATATTTTATACGATGTAGGTTCGCGCGATGAAAACCCAGATAAAACAGGTTTCGCCCATCTTTTTGAACACTTAATGTTTGGTGGCTCTAAAAACATACCCAATTATGATGAGCCGCTACAAAGAGTGGGAGGTGAAAATAATGCTTTTACCAGTCCGGATATGACCAATTACTATGTTACTATCCCTGCGAAAAATTTAGAGACTGCTTTCTGGCTGGAGTCGGACAGGATGATGTCATTATCTTTTGATCCTAAAGTTTTAGAGGTGCAAAGAAGCGTGGTAATAGAAGAGTTTAAGCAGCGTTATTTGAACCAGCCTTATGGTGACGTATGGTTGAAATTGCGCCCTCTTGTATATGATCAACATCCCTACCGATGGGCTACCATTGGAAAAGAAATAAGCCATATTGAAAATGCTACCATGGACGATGTGAAAGATTTCTTTTTTACACATTACAGACCTAACAATGCATACATGGTAGTAGCCGGAAATGTAGAAACCGAAGAAGTAAAGCGATTGAGCGAAAAATGGTTTGGAGAAATTCCGGCTGGAGAGAAGAAAGAAAGAAAATTACCCAAAGAGCCGGAGCAAAAACAAGCTAAATTTTTAGAGTTAGAAGCTGATGTTCCTGCTGATTCATTGTATAAAGCATACCACATGCCAGCTAAAACAGATCCTGAATATTATGCATCTGATTTATTAAGTGATATTTTAGGACACGGGAAATCTTCAAGGCTTTATCAAAAACTAGTAAAAGAAGAAGCCATTTTCTCTTCTTTAGGTGCCTATGTTACAGGCTCCTCAGATCCAGGATTGTTGATGGTAAGTGGGCAGGTTTCAGAGGGAATAAGCATAGAAAATGCGAATTTAGCAGTGGAAAGCCTTATAACTGAGCTAATCACAGAAGAAATCTCTAACAAAGAAATTGAAAAGGTGAAAAACCAGGCCGTTTCCAGCATTGTTTATGGAGAAGTAGATTTATTAAACCGCGCAATGGCTATTGCTTTTGGTGCGGTACTGGGAAATGCTGACTTGGTTAATCAAGAAACCAATATGATTAAATCCGTAAGCAAAGATGAAATTCAAAAAGCAGGCAAAAAGATTTTAGTGCCGGAAAATTGTTCCACACTTTATTACAGAGCTAAAAGATGAAAATAAGAATAGGATACGGTTATGATGTACATCAGCTAGCCGAAGGTGAAGAATTTTGGCTGGGTGGCATTTTGTTAGATTACCATAAAGGTGCCGTTGGTCATTCAGATGCGGATGTGCTGATTCATGTAATATGTGATGCTTTATTAGGTGCTGCCAACTTAAGGGATATAGGCTTTCATTTTGCTGATACCGACCCGCAGTATAAAGGCATTGATAGTAAGGTATTACTTAAGAAAACAGTGGAATTAATTCGATCTAAAGATTATGAAATAGGCAATATTGATGTCACAGTTTCTTTACAAAAGCCTAAAATCAACCCCCACATTCCAGCCATGAAGGCCTGTTTAGCTGAAGTGATGAGTATTTCGGAGGATGATTTATCCATAAAAGCCACTACCACTGAAAAATTAGGTTTTGTAGGAAGGGAAGAAGGTGTTGATGCACATGCGGTGGTATTAATTCATAAAAGAGACTAATTTTTAAACGATATTTAAAATGAGCAAAGTAAAAATCATCACTACCGAAGATGGTTCCCATTCTTTATACCATGAAGAGTTAAAAGAAACTTACCACTCATTTCATGGTGCTTTACAGGAATCGCAGCATGTATTTATTGAAAAAGGATTGCGCTTTTGGCGCACAAAAGAAGGACTTCCAACATCTCTTAAAATTTTTGAAGTGGGATTTGGCACAGGCCTCAATGCTTTATTGGCTGCACAATTTGCTATGGATAATAAAGTAAATATTTCCTATACCGGGCTGGAGCCTTTTCCTTTAAAGGGTAGTATTATTGACCAATTGAACTATGCTGCTCAGATTCTCCCATCCGAAAATAATGAACTCAATGATATATTTAAAAAATTACATTCCAGTGAATGGGAAAGCGAAAATGAAATCAACCCTTATTTCAATTTAACCAAACACCAAACCAAACTGGAGGATTATTCCCACCTTCAGGCACAATTCGACTTGGTGTTTTTTGATGCCTTTGCTCCCAATAAACAGGCAGAACTTTGGGAAATTGATATTTTACAGAAATGCTTTGATCTATTGAAGAAGGGAGGCGTATTCACCACTTACAGTGCCAAAGGTCAACTCAAAAGAGATTTGAAGTCAATAGGCTTTGAATTAGAAACCCTTCCTGGCCCTCCCGGCAAAAAGGAAATGGT